>NZ_CAXTGZ010000247.1:0-8318 GCF_964243625.1 uncultured Caballeronia sp. | reverse complement strand
CAAGTCGTTCCTGATCTCCGAAGCGGTCCGCGGTGAAGGCGGCATCCTCCGCTTGCCCGATGGAACCCGCTTCATGCCCGCGCACGACGAACGCGCCGAACTGGCGCCACGCGATATCGTGGCCCGGGCGATCGACTTCGAGATCAAGAAGCGCGGTATCGACTGCGTGTATCTCGATATCAGCCACCAGCCCGAGGCGTTCCTGCAAGAGCACTTCCCTACCATCCTCGCGCGCTGCCGGGAGTTTGGTATCGATATAACGAAGGAGCCGATTCCCGTCGTGCCGGCCGCGCATTACACATGCGGCGGCGTGGTCACGGACCTGGCCGGGCGCACGGATCGCGCTGGACTCTATGCGGTGGGAGAAACGTCGTGCACGGGCTTGCACGGCGCCAACCGGCTGGCGAGCAATTCGCTGCTCGAATGTCTCGTGATCGGACGCGCTGCGGCGCAAGCCATGGAAGCCGAAGGGTATGCCACGAGCGCGCATGCACCGCTGCCCGCATGGGACGAAAGCCGCGTTTCCGATCCCGACGAGGAAGTTGTCGTCGCGCACAATTGGGACGAATTGCGCAGGCTGATGTGGAATTACGTGGGGATCGTACGCACGGATAAACGCCTCGCCCGCGCGCAGCATCGGATTGCGTTGCTACGGGACGAAATCCACGAGTACTACGCGAACTTCAAGGTGAGCCGGGACTTGCTCGAACTGCGCAATCTGGTCGATGTCGCTTCAATGATCGTTGAAAGCGCGTGTTCGCGGCGTGAAAGCCGCGGCCTGCATTTCAGCCGCGATTGGCCGGAGACATTGCCGAAGGCGCTGCCGACCGTGCTCACGCCGCCCGCGGTCAGGCGGCGTGAAGGTTAGCCCTCTCGCACGGCATCCAGCGCGCACTGCACCAGATCCTGAATCAACGGCGCGACTTGGCCGGCGCGCGTTTCGTCGTATGCATATGGGCGCGTTTCTTCCATATACGTGATCTGCGAGAGTTCGAGCTGGACCGCGTGGATGCCGTCCTGCGGCTTGCCGAAATGACGCGTGATGTAGCCGCCCTTGAAGCGCCCGTTCGCAACAGCCGTGTACACGCCGGTCCTGGCGACCATCGCCTCGAGCTTTTCACCGAGTCCCGCGACCGCGCTCTCGCCGCCTGCCGTGCCCAGGTTGAAGTCGAAGAGCTTGCCATCGAAGAAACGCGGCACGTGCGAGCGGATGGAATGCGCCTCCCACAACAGCACCTTGCCGTGCGCGGCTTTCAGACGCGCCAGTTCTTCGCCCAAGGCATCGTGGTACGGCCGCCAGTATTTTTCGCGACGATCCGCAATCTGTGCTTCGGTCGGCGCGCCACCTTCCGGGTAAAGCGGCTCGCTGTTGAAGGTATCGACGGGACAAAGGCCGGTTGTATCGCGTCCCGGGTAGAGGTTCGCGCCATCGGGCGGACGGTTCAGGTCGATCACGTAGCGCGAATTGAACGGCGCGAGAATCGACGCGCCCATGTCCGCCGCGAACCCGTAGAGACGTTCGAGATGCCAGTCGGTGTCGTCGACCTCGCGGGCGATCGGATTCATGGTCGCGGCAACGTCCGCCGGAATCTGCGTGCCGGCGTGGGGAATCGAAATCAGCAGCGGCGCAGTGCCGCGCTTCAAGGTGAAAACTTGATCGGTCATGGGTGAGTTCCTTTATTTGAGCAAGCCCGCGAGCGTTTTTCGATACTGCCCGAACGCTTCGCGCTCATCGCGATGCTGGCGCGCTTCAACCACGACTCTACCGCCGACACAAACATCCAGCACCGGCGTCTCGCCATGTTCGCAGAACACCACGCCCGATAACCACGCGTCCGGCGCTTGGCCCGCAATAGCCGAATGGTCGGGATCGAGCACGATGAAATCCGCGCGACGCCCCGCTTCCAGCGCGCCGACCGCGCGCCCGGTCGCGTACGCGCCGCCTTCTGCGGCGGCATCGAAAAGACGATCGGCGACGTACGTTTGTTTCTCGGATGCCAGCACGTTGCGCTCGCGTCGCGTAAGCCGTTGTCCGTATTCGAGCAGGCGCAGCTCCGAGCGCCAGTCGAGCGCGATGTGGCTGTCCGAGCCAAGCCCGAACCGGCCGTTATCGGCGAGATAGGCGTGCGCCGGGAAAATGCCGTCGCCGAGATTGGCTTCTGTGGTCAGGCACAAGCCGGCGACGGCGCGGCTTGCGGCCATCGCGCGGACTTCGTCCTGGTCGACGTGGGTCGCGTGCACGAGGCACCATCGTTCGTTCACGTCGAAGTTGTCGAGCAGCCATTGCACCGGACGCGCTTTCAGGACGTCGAGGCACGCATCGACTTCGGCCGTCTGCTCGGCAATATGGATATGCACCGGCGCGCCGGGGAATTCGCGGTCGAGGCCGTCGAGCATGCGGCCCAACGTCTCCTTCGATACCGCCCGCAGCGAGTGCGGCGCGACGCCGTATCGGAGATTGCCGTTTTCCGCTTGCGATGAGCGCAACGAGACGAGCGCATCAAGGAGGGATTCCGGCGTGTGGATGAAGCGCGCCTGGCCCGGTGTGGGCTCGCGTGCGCCGAAACCGCTGTATTGATAAAGCACGGGCAGCATGGTCATGCCTATGCCGGTTTGTCCGGCCGCATTGACCACGCGCGCCGCCATTTCAGCGGGATTCGCGTAGGGCGCGCCGTCGGGCGTGTTGTGCACGTAGTGGAACTCGCAGACCGACGTGTAACCCGCCTTCAGCATTTCGATGTAAAGCCAGCGCGCGATATCGCCCAGACTTTCCGGCGAGATCCGCGATGCAAACCGGTACATCAGGTCGCGCCAGCTCCAGAAACTGTCCGTCGGGTTCGCACGATATTCGGTGAGGCCGGCCATTGCGCGCTGGAACGCGTGCGAGTGGAGATTCGGCATGCCGGCGAGCACGGGGCCGTTGGCTTTTTGCACGCCGGCCGCTTGCTTCGTGTCCGGCGTCACGGCGATCAGCGTGCCGTGATCGTCCCATTCGAGCAGCACATCGCGACGCCAGCCGTCCTGCAAGCGCGCGTGTTCGGCAAACAGGCTGTTTTTTGTCATGCGATTTTCCGTTTGTCTACAGTGACCGCGCCGTGCCGCACCACCAGCGCGCAGCGTTCCAGCCCGGTCCAGTAAGCCAGTTCCGCGAGCGTCACGATATCCCATGCGACGAAATCCGCCTTCGCGCCGAGCTTGATCTCGCCGGTGACATCGGCGTGACCGAGCGCTTTTGCGCCGTGGCGCGTGACGCCCACGAGCACCTCGGCCACCGATAAACGGAACAACGTGCAGCCCATGTTGAGCATCAAGAGCAGCGATGTGCTCGGCGATGTACCCGGATTGCTGTCGGTGGCGAGCGCGATCGGAACACCATGACGGCGCAGCAGATCAATGGGCGGAAGTTGCTTTTCGCGGATGAAGTAGAACGCGCCGGGCAGCAACACGGCCACCGTGCCGGCTTCGCGCATGGCGATGGCGCCGGCTTCATCGAGGAATTCGAGGTGATCGGCGGACAACGCATGGTGCTTCGCCGCGAGCGCCGCGCCACCCATCAGCGACAACTGCTCGGCGTGCATTTTCACCGGCAGGTTCAGCTTCGATGCCGCGCTGAACACGCGCTCGGCCTGTTCCAGCGTGAACGCAATGCGCTCGCAGAAAACATCGACGGCATCTACGAGACCTTCGTCCGCGAGCGTCGGCAACATCTCGTTGCAAACGTAGGCGATGTAGTCATCGGCGCGACCGGCGTATTCCGGCGGCAACGCATGCGCGCCGAGAAAGGTGGTCGAGATCGTCACCGGCCGGGTCTCAGCCAGACGCCGCGCGACGCGCAGCATCTTGCGCTCGGTCGCCAGATCCAGCCCGTAGCCCGACTTGATTTCCAGCGCCGTCACGCCTTCGGCGAGCAGCGCATCGAGGCGTCGCAGCGATTGCGCGAAGAGTTCGTCTTCACTTGCCGCGCGCGTGTTGCGCACCGTCGAGACAATCCCGCCGCCGCGTTTGGCGATGTCTTCGTAACTCGCGCCGTCGAGCCGCATCGCGAATTCTTCCGCGCGGTTTCCAGCGTAGACGAGGTGCGTGTGGCAATCGACCAGACCGGGCGTGACGATTCTTTGCTGCAGGTCGTGGCGTACGGCATCGGTGTAGGCCGGCGGCATTTCAGCCTCCGCGCCGAACCATTCGATGCGGCCATCGCGCACGACGATCGCCGCGTTCTCTATGACTTCTGCCGGATCGGCACGCGGCGAAAGCCTTGCGTTGCGCCAGACTTGCAAAGTGTTACTGGAGGCCATGTCCGGGATCCTTTGAAACGATACGGGCGTCGATCAGAACCGCGTCTTGCGAGAGCGGTTCGATGCTCAACACGCCATTCTCGCTTGCATCGAAAACCATTGCATCGCCCTGGGACAAACGCTCGCCGTTCACCGCAAACGCGCCGAGCGCCGCGAACAGCACGACGCTGCCGCGCGCCACGTCCAATTGTTCAGCCAGACGACGAACCGTCACGTTCCCCGACGCACGATCGCGCCTTGACATGAGGTTGAAATCGCGCGTGGGACCGTGCGGCAATTCCGCGCTGATCGACGCTTCGCCTGCAAACGCGACCGAATCCCAGCGCGAGAGAACATACTCCGGCCCTTCGGAATCGATGAGCACCATCTGCTCGCCCTCGATCAGCGTCAGCACACGATCGATTCCGTCGAACACCGAAAACGCGCCCGCCTCCGATACATCGGCAACGCTCACGCGCCAGTCGAACGCATCGAATGCGGCGCCCTTCGGCGACGCCGCGATCTCACGTGTCGCGCCGCCACCGTTTTTCCACGGCACGGCCTTCAGATCGGCCGCGCGAATGATGCTGAAGGCAAGAGACATATTAGGTCGTGATGAATGGAAGGTCGAGGCCGAAGTTCTTCGCGCATTCGATGGCCTGCTCGTAACCGGCATCGCCATGACGCATCACGCCCGACGCGCAGTCGTTCACCAGCACGCGTGCGAGACGCTTGTGGGCGGCTTCGGTGCCATCGGCGACAATCACCATGCCCGCATGTTGCGAGTACCCCATGCCCACGCCACCGCCGTGATGCAGGCTCACCCACGTCGCGCCGCCAGCGGTGTTCAGGAGCGCATTGAGCAGCGGCCAGTCGGACACGGCGTCCGTGCCGTCCTTCATGCTTTCCGTCTCGCGGTTCGGGCTCGCGACGGAACCGGTATCCAGATGATCCCGGCCGATGACAATCGGCGCCTTCAGCTCACCGCTCTTCACCATCTCGTTGAACGCGAGACCGGCAACGTGACGCTCACCCAGCCCGAGCCAGCAAATCCGCGCCGGCAACCCCTGGAAGGCAATGCGGTCGCGCGCCATATCGAGCCAGCGGTTCATGCCGGCGTTATGCGGGAACAGTTCCTTCAGCTTCGCATCGGTCTTGTAGATGTCTTCCGGATCGCCGGAAAGCGCGACCCAGCGGAACGGGCCCTTGCCTTCGCAGAACAACGGGCGGATATACGCGGGCACGAAGCCGGGGAAATCGAAGGCGTTCTTTACGCCGTCATCGAATGCAACCTGACGCAGGTTGTTGCCGTAATCGACGGCCGGGATGCCCATTGCGTGGAAATCGAGCATGGCCTGGACGTGCTGGGCGCACGAGCGTTGCGCGGCGGCCTTGAGCTCGGCGTGTTGCGAGGCGTCCAGCGATGCCGCGCGCCACTTTTCCAGGCTCCAGCCGGCCGGCAGGTAACCGTTGATCAGGTCGTGCGACGAGGTTTGGTCAGTGACCAGATCCGGCTTGATGGCGCCGGCCTTGGCGCGGCGCACGAGTTCCGGTAGCACTTCGGCGGCATTACCGAGCAGCGCGATCGAGATGGCGTCGCCTGCGGCGGTATGTTGCTTGATGAGTTCGAGCGCGTGATCGATATCCTTTGCTTGTTTATCGACGTAGCGCGTGCGCAGACGGAAGTCGATGCGCGTCTGGTCGCACTCGATATTCAGCGATACCGCCCCCGCCAGCGTCGCCGCGAGCGGCTGCGCGCCGCCCATGCCGCCCAGGCCCGCCGTCAGGATCCAGCGGCCTTTCCAGCTACCGTTGAAATGCTGGCGCGCCGCTTCCACGAAGGTTTCGTACGTGCCCTGCACGATCCCCTGGCTGCCGATGTAGATCCAGCTCCCGGCCGTCATCTGGCCGTACATGAAGAGGCCCTTGCGGTCGAGCTCGTTGAAGTGCTCCCACGTCGCCCATTTCGGCACGAGATTCGAATTCGCGATCAGCACGCGCGGCGCGTCGGCGTGCGTCTTGAATACGCCAACCGGCTTGCCCGATTGCACGAGCAGCGACTCATCGCTTTCCAGGCGTTGCAGCGTTTCCAGGATCTTGTCGAGGCATTCCCAGTTGCGCGCGGCGCGGCCTATACCGCCGTACACAACCAGCTTGTCCGGGTTCTCGGCGACTTCGGGATCGAGGTTGTTCAGCAGCATCCGGTACGGCGCTTCGGTAAGCCAGCTCTTGCACGTAAGTTCGGTACCGCGCGGTGCGCGCAGGGGACGTGGGTTGTGGTTTTTCATCGAAGCACTCCTTGGACAGGATTGAAAGTATTCGGTCTCTTGAGGCCGACGCCGCGGCTCTCAAAGCACTGCGCAGGTCGGTCGACAAGTTGTATATACAAGTCTGAATTAAAATAAAAAGGAGCGCAAGTGAAGGTTAACCGATTCGCGTAGGGGTTTACTTTGATGAGGCCGGAACCGAGCGCGGCGCGGCTTGACAGCGGGAAACAATGCAAATGCCGCCAGCAAGTGGCGGCATGAATCTGTCTATACAGCAGTTTAGAAAACTGGCGCAGCCTCGCAGACGAAGGCAACAGCGGCGGCGATATCGCCCGCGAGCGGCCGGTCATCACGATATGGCGAGATCACCGCACGCACGCTCCGGTACACGGCATCCGTCCTGGGCGCACGTGTCAGGTCGGGGGGCTGCAGGTCGTAGGCCTGCGTCGCGGCGAGCAATTCGATCGCAAAAATCCGCTCCGCGTTCGCGATGATCTCCAGCGCCTTCAGCGCTGCCGGCGTCGCATGGCACAAATGGTCCTCCTGCAGACCGGACGTGATGCCGCCATCGAGACTGGCAGGCATTGCGAGCCGCCGGTTGTGCGCGACCAGCGACGCCGCCGTGTACTGCGCGATCATGAAGCCGGAACACGTGCCGCCGCTATCGGCGAGGAATGCGGGCAAGCCGCTCACCAGCGGGTTCACCAGCCGGTCGATACGCCGCTCCGCCATCGCGGCGACTTCGGCCACGGCCGTGCTCAGGCTGTCCATCGCGAGGCCGATCGACGCGCCCACCGCATGCGCCTGGGAAAACACGCGCGGCGCGGCGAGCGTGCCCGTGACGACGGGGTTGTCGGTAACGGAAGCCAGCTCGCGGTTCACGACTTCGGCGGTGGTCGCGAACACATCGCGGGCAGCGCCGTGGACGTGTGGGATCGTGCGCAAGCTCAGCGGGTCCTGCGTGCTGCGCCCATACGACGCCGCGATGATCCCGCTGTCAGCCAGAAGCTCGCGCAAATGCGCGCCCACCACCGACAATCCCGGCGATATCCGCAGCGCAAGGGAGTCGGCATCGAAGGCGGCGGCCTGCCCGCGCAGGTTTTCGAAGGTCATTGCGGAAATGGTGTCGGCCCATTGCAGCAGGCGCTCGGTGCGCGCCAGCGCGAGAGAGGCGAGCCCCGTCACGCACGGCGTGCCGTTGACCACGCTCAGGCCTTCCTTCGCCTCCAGCACCAGCGGTTCGCGTTCGAGTCGCTGCAGCGCGCGCGCCGCGCTGATCCGGCCAGTGTCGTCGCGTACGAACCCCTCGCCGATCAGCACCAGCGCGATATGCGCCATATGACTCAGATAACCGACAGACCCGAATGCCGGCACTTCGGGAATCGCCCCGCTGTCGAGCAGCGTGACGAGCAAATCGACCAGTTCGAGCCGCACGCCTGACTTCCCGTGCGCGAAGTTGTTGACCGCCGCCGCGATGATCGCCCGCGTCTCCTCGCGCCGCAGTGGTTCGCCGACGCCCACCGAGTGGCTCATCAAGATGTTGCGCGACAAAGTCCGCTGTTCGGACGGCGACACGATCACATCGCACAGCGCGCCCACGCCCGTATTCACGCCGTAAGCGCGAATCCGGCGCTCGACGATCTGCTCGACCAATGCGCGCGCATGATCGATCCGGGCGCGTGCATCGGGCGATAAAACCAGCTTCGCGCCGTTCGCAATCCGCGCGATATCGCGCCATCCAAGCGGCGCATCGAGATTCACCACGGCCGATGTATAT
>NZ_CAXTGZ010000246.1:0-8348 GCF_964243625.1 uncultured Caballeronia sp. | reverse complement strand
CGCAACCCCCCCTGAGGATGATATTTTGCATAAGTATTTTGGGCAACTTTGCATCAGTTTTGCGAACCAATTGGCTGGCTGCTGCATCGAACAGAGTCCGAATTCCAATGAAAGCATGTTGAGTCTGTGAATCACATGACACAGCGGTTCATAAATCACAAAGAGGGCGGCGGTGCCGGGCGGTGGAATCGGCGGAAGCATAACGTTTGGCGATAACCGCTAGCGTGGACCCCCGACTGTCGTGCGAGGTGCTGACGTCCGCACGGTAAGAATGCTTCGGATGGTAGCTGGAGAATTTTCGGCCACCGGACTTGGCGCTTCTCAGCGTGGAATCGAAAATTTAGGCGTTTTGATTCTCAGTGCCTACAAACGGCGCAGAGATAGGGCTTGCCCGGTTTAGCGCATCGTTTGACAGCATGACCAATGGCTGCGTCACCGACATGCCGACGCAGCCATTCGAGCGTTCGACTGACTCGTTTGTATGTAGCGTGACCAAGAGGTCCATTTTTGCCCACTGGCATACTGTTCAAACATACAGCACAGGTTATATATACAGCAATATTGAAGATCGCAAGTTCGCCACCAGTCGTGTGGTCATGCCCTGTGCCACAAGGAACCCCGAGGCAAGAATCTCTCCACGCTGCGGAGAAAATTGACGATCGACATGGCCTTGACGACATGGGGCAGAGTTACCACAGCAACCAAAGGAGGGCCTACAAACTTGTCCTATTTAAAGCTTCAGTTATGGAATAGATTGGCAAGCAACAAATTTAGCCTGCGTCACTTGCTTTGAATCGTCATAGCACGGGAAATTAGCGGTGGCATATTGACGGGTGAGCGCCACTGAGTACTAGCCCTCGCGTGTCGCCCATCAAGCAACTTTCCGGCTATCAGCCGAGCGGAAGGGGCAGGGTGCAGTTACTTGTGCGAATCCATGCTGCCTGCAATTCTCTCCGTACCGCCGCCTGTCAAATCGAAACGGGATCGCGATTAACCCAAGCCTTCCTAGACTTGGCCGGCGCCCCCGTCACCCATCAAATCTGAGCCGGTCATGTAAGAACTCTGGTCAGACGCCAAAAACAGTGCTGCGTTGGCCATCTCCTCGGCGCGGCCGAGCCTGCCGAGCGGAATCATTCCGAGGTACATGTTCACCAAAGCCTCGCGCGCTTCGGGCGTGGGTGCCTGCGAGTCGAGAATTGGGGTATCGATCACGCCTGGACTGAGGGTATTGACGCGAATGCCGCGGTCCTTGAATTCCGCAGCCCAAGTGCGGGCATAGGAGCGCAACGCCGCCTTGGTGGCCGCGTACGCGGTGTGGCCCGGAAAGCCTTTGAGGTGCATCGCTGACGAAACCAAGACGATCGAGCCACCCCGTGTCATCAGCGGCAGAAGCTTCTGGACCAGGAATACCGGGGCGCGGGCGTTAAGGTTGAACGTTTTGTCGAAGTGAGCAGGCGTGAGAGTTTCAATCGAAGCCTCCTCCGTCAAACCCGCGTTGGACACGATGATGTCGATTACACCCTTCTTCGCCTTTATGGTCGCGGCTACCTGATCAATATCAGCAAACTTTGTGACATCAGCTTGCAAAGCCGTCGCGTTTGGCCCGAGCAGCTCGGCGGCCTGATTAACCTCGGCCTGCCGACGACCGAAAAGAAAGACATGAGCACCCTCGGCGACGAACCTTTGTGCGATAGCCAAACCGATACCGGACGTTCCGCCGCTAATAACGGCAACCTTGCCAGAGAGAGTGGGCATTTTAAAACCTTGAATGTTGGAGAGATCAAGAAAGAACTGCTGGGACCACCCCGCATTTGTTCGTTGGGTTTTCATTTAACGACGCAAAAGCGGGTTCGTCCTTGGCATTTCGAGGACAGGCCTATGGCACAGCGCTTACGATTCAACGCACGGCAGTCGCCAGCCCTATTCGCGCGGGCCGCCTTTCACTTCGGGCGGGTCCGCGATGAATCGGCCTATCGCGAACCGCCTGCAGCATCGATAAGCGAACCAGTAATCCAACCAGCATCGGCGGAGGCGAGGAACGCGACGATGGTGGCGACATCGCCGGGTTGTCCTGCGCGGCCAAGCGGCGTTGCAGCGATCATCATTGCTTCGAAGTCGCCCTCAAGGCCAGCCGATTTAAAGCCTTCTGTCTTCACTGCGCCCGGGTTCACGGCGTTGACGCGGATTTGCTTGGGTCCTAGCTCTTTTGCGAGAACTCGCGTAATCGAGTTCACTGCACCCTTGGTGCCGGAGTAGACGACCGAAGTCGGCGGCGTCAGCTCACCAACCACCGATCCGATATTCACAATGCTTCCGCCTTCGGCAGGGAACAATGCCAGCGCAGCCTTGCTCGCGAAAAGCAGACCCGAGACATTGGTGCTGAACATGGCCGTGATGCTTTCACTAGTGACGGATTCCAGTGGTGCGAACGAGTAGATTCCGGCGTTGTTGACAAGAATGTCCAGCTTTCCGTATGTCTCTTTGGTAGCGGCAAACAACCGGGCGATGTCAGATTGAACAGCAACGTTGGCCTGAACTGCAATAGCCTTTCCGCCAGCGTTGACGATATCGCCCACAACGCGGTCAGCGTCGACCTTGCTCGACGAATAATTGACTACGACCGAAGCGCCTTGGGACGCTAGTTCCTTGGCGATAGCGGCGCCGATACCTTTTGAAGAGCCAGTAACGATGGCGACTTTATTTGCGAGCTTTTGTTGCTGTGACATGGTGAATCCTTTGTGAGAGAGCCAACGGAGTTGGCGTTGATTGAGCATCACCCCTTTATCGAACGTTGATAAGGCGCACAATCGAACTTTCTACTATTCATCCCAGACATGACCGACAGTATTTCGGCGCTGAAACTCTTTGTGCGTGTGGTTCGGACGGGGAGCATTTCGAAAGCCGGACGTGAGTTCTCGCTGTCACAGCCCTCGGCGTCGCGCGCTATCGCCATGCTCGAAAAGGACGTGGGTGCCCCGCTGCTTATGCGTTCTACCCGTGCCGTGGTCTTGACAGAGGCGGGCGCGGACTATCTTGCACGCATCGAGCCTATCCTTGCCGCGCTCGACGAAGCCAACCAGGCGGTGCGCGGGGCCGACCAGCTCCAAGGAGAGCTGCGTGTGGCGTTGCCGGCGACATTTGCTACACGGGAGGTCATACCGAAACTTCCAGCCTTCCTTGACAGGCATCCTGCACTGCGGATCAATCTCTTGATGGACGATGCCAGGCAAGACTTGCTTCGCGAAGGCGTCGATGTTGCCATTCGCTTCGGTACGCTTGCAGATTCGAACGCAACGGCTCGGCTGCTATGCAGGAACCAACGAGTGATGGTAGCCTCGCCGGAATATCTAAGTCGCGCGGGCGTTCCCGATTCGCCGCCTGACCTTTCAGACCATCAAATAATTATTGGGCCGTCCGCGAGCATGGCAAGCTGGTCGTTTGAACGCGACGGTCGAGCGCAATCCATTCGCCTCGAAGGACGTGTTGCGACAAGTTCCAACGACGGTGCCACGGCTGCCGCAGTAGCAGGACTCGGAATCGTGGGTACAGGATTGATGGGATGCAGCGCCGAATTATTGGACGGAAAGTTGATAAGGGTTCTGAAGGACTGGGATATGGGGACAACTGAGATCCACGCGGTTTTTCCTGCCGGGCGGGCTGCAAAACTTGCGGCGAAGACTTTCGTTGAACATTTGATAAGTTTTCTTCAAAGCCACGAGCAGTAGATACTTTTCGACACCACGGCGCGAGGTGCTTACACGATGTGCGCGGCATTGTCTTTGTCGCATACGAAAGGCGGAGTGTGGCTTTCGGGTTGGTCAGCGTTAATGCAACGGACCGAGATACTCTTTCTTGCCAATTGCGACACCTTGATGTCGCAAAATCGCGTGGGCAGTCGCGATATGGAAATAAAAGTTGGGCAACAGGAAACGGGTCAAATACTCAAAACCGGTCATGTCGCCGTTGATGCTTAGAAATCGCAGTTGAATAAGGCGCCGTTCGGCTCCGGCAAAGTCCTCACCGGTGAGCGTTTCCAAATGCTTCGCTGTGTTTCCAAGCCTAGTCTTCAGTTGCTCGATGTCTGCTTCCGTATCGGGGAAGACAGGCGCAACGGTGCCGGTCAACCTCGCAACGCCATTTTTAGCATTGTCACTCGCGCGCTGAACTTGGGCGCTGAAGGTCATCATGCCGGGGGCAAGCCGTGCTGCAAGAAGTGAGTCAGGAGCAATCCCGTAGTCGATGATGTGCTTCTGGGCATGATCGAGGTAGCCCGACATTTGCTGCAATCCACGCTTGAGAGGCTCGATGGTTAATTCCGTCATGGTAATCATTTGTCGTCCTGGTTTTACTCGTGAACCTGGTGGTGAAACATACAAGCCCCGACGACGGTCGACGCCGATCGTCGAAGTCGCCTTGGCCCTACCTCTCTCTGCTTCGCGCTAACTGCCTGAGAATCGGGAACAGCTCGGCTGGTTCGGCGCGAGCGGTGTAATCCGGATTGACGTCTGACCAGGCGATGTACCCGTCCTGCCCGATTACGAATTTCGCGGGCATGGACAGCGTCCATTCAGAATCGCCATTGAAGATGGAGAGGTCTGCACCGAGTAGCTGATGCACCTCCTGCAACTCGACCGGCAATAACCAACGAACGCCATACGCAGCGGCGACGCGGCCCAGTTTGTCCACCAATATTGGGAAGCGAAGATTGTTGTCCTGCCGTGATTGTTCGCTAAAGGTAGCTCTCTGCTGGGAGACGGCCACGAGGGTCGCGCCCAACTCTTCAATCTTTGGACGGGCTTGCTCAAAGGCGCTCAACTCAAGACTGCAATACGGACACCAGGCACCGCGATAAAACACCAAGACGACTGGCCCCTTGGACAGCAAGCCTCTAAGCGAAAGTTTTGTTCCCGCGCTGTCCAGAAGAGAAATATTAGGCGCGATGACGCCGGCCTGGAGCGCACGGTATGCGGCCCTATCTCTGATGAGTCTCGCGACTACGCCATACAATGCGTCCGATGAAGCGGCGTTTGTAGGGTCTAGTTCAAAGTGTGTTCTTACCTCGTCAAGCTGGTCCTGGAGTTTCACGCTAGTCCCTTATCCGGCATTGTAGAAACTTTGCCAGAGCAGGGGGTCTCAGACTAGATAGCTAAAACGCATAGTTGAAATGCACTTCATAGGGGTGAAACTTGCTGATCGCAGTCGGTTACGATGACGTCGAAATAATGCCGTGGAAGCAGTGTAGATGCTGTGCCCTGGCAGGCCTTCACCGCTTAGACCGGACGATATCGACGATTGCGTCTCCCGCTGCCTCAACGGAAGAATTCTCGGAACGCTGAAAGATGCTCCTTGCGCGTCAGCTATTTGACGAGCCTTGTCCTGTGGGGCCGTGATGAAATATGCTGGCGCGTTCCTCCTTCTTCCCGAAACGTCGGTAGGCAAAGCGGACGTCTCCAGCGGTAACGAATTGCGTTGGTGCCGGGGCAAGGGCATGGGGGTTCATCGATTTACACCCCAGCCCCACCGGAAACATAAAGGGTTTCTCCGGTTATCCAGCCGGCGTCGTCTGACGCGAGGAACACGACAGGTTTCGCGATATCCGCCGGTTGCCCAGCACGACCCAGTGGAGTCATCGCCACCATTTGCGCCTCCATGTCCCCGCCAGAAATCCCAGCGGTGTGAAGGCCTTCGGTGAGGACTAGTCCAGGATTGACAGCGTTTACACGGATATTTTTGGGTCCGAGTTCCTTCGCGAGCGTTTTCGTGATCGTATCAATGGCGGCTTTGGTGCCGGCGTAAATACTTCCCGTTGGCGGGGCCATGGTGCTGACCACTGAGCTGATGTTGATGATGCTGCCGCCCGTCGGGGCGAAAAAAGCAGCCCAGTCTTGGTGACCAACAGCAATTCAAAAACATTGGTGGTGAACTGTCGGTTGAAGTCTTCAAGTGTCACAGCTTCAATCGCCGAGAACGCATACGCGCCGGCGTTGTTCACCAAAATATCCACTTTCCCGAACGCCTTTTGCGTCGCCGCGAGCATGACGACGACCTCGCTTTCGACGCTCACACTGGCTTGTACCGCGATGGCTTTTCCGTCCGCCTTGACGATTTCGGCGACAACTTTGCCTGCCCCCTGTTTGTCAGTGGCGTAGTTGACGACAACTGACGCGCCTGCCTCTGCCAGATTCTTGGCAATTGATGCGCCGATACCCTTCGATGCGCCTGTTACAACCGCAACTTTGTTTGTCAGCGTTGACATTATGTTTTCCTTTTACCTGCTTCGTGCTTTGTGGATAGATGGATCCTTAGTGTTCGTCGCAGCGTGCCGCGACTCGACCTTTCTGTTCTTGCCTCGACGCAGCCCTGATCCGCTAGCCGTCCCAGCCAGAGGCTCGAATGATGTCGCAAAAATTGATGCGCTTGAACGCGGCGTCTTTGTCCGCGAGCACATCCGCATTGATGTTTCCAAAGGTTGTCTCAGGTTTAGGCTTAATACCAACGAAGCGAAATAGAAGACCCTACTCGAACGATTGAACAACAGATGAGCTTCTGTATCGCGAACGAATTGGCGTCGTCTCCTAACAGGCGTTGTAAGATCGACCGACCCAACTTGAATCGTTCCGACGTCCACCCATGAGAATCGATCCGTATAGCCTGGAGCTTTTTCTCGCAACTGCCAGAGAGGGTTCCATCGCACGGGCGGCAAAGCGGATGCACATTGCAACATCGGCGCTCAGCCGTCGTATTGCCGATCTCGAGCTCGCCATTGGCATGCCGCTTCTGGTGCGTTCTCCGGCCGGCGTCGAGTTGACGGAAGCAGGGCGGCACGCTTTCATCCGTGCGACCAGGCTGCACGATGACCTTCAATCTCTCGGTCGTGACGTGCAATCTCTCAGCGGACAGGTATCCGGCGTCGTACGCCTGTTTGCCAATGCGTCCGCCGTCGTAGGATTTCTGCCCGAGCGACTTATGAGCTTCCAGTCGGAATATCCCCATGTCGATATCGCGTTGAACGAACGCATCAGTGACGACGTGCTGCGCGCGTGTCTGGAAGATCGTGCCGACGTTGGCGTGTGCGTTGCGCCAGGGTCTGTACCGTCTGGCCTTGAATCAAGGCATTTCGCCGACGATCCGTTAATGGTGGTGCTTCCTCCCGCGCACGAACTCGCTAACGCGGATAGGCTGTCTTTCTCCGATGTCGTTAGATTTCCGCTGGTTGCACTTCAAGCGGGGGGATCACTCGATCAACTCCTCAAAGAGCGTGCCGACGCGGCGCGTGGTTCGCTTAGGATCAGTGTCACAGTCAATAGTTTCGACGCGCAATGCCGGATGGTTGAGGCCGGATTGGGGATAGGCATCGTACCGACGAGCGCGGCATCGGCGTTTGCAGGCACGCGCAACTTCGTGAGACGTCCGCTCGACGAACGCTGGGGACAGCGGGAATTGTGCGTTTATGCGCTACGTAAGTCGCCGCGCCTGAAAGCCGTTCAGGCGCTGATCGAGCATCTGTCACAAACGCGGGATGAGGGTTAGCACGGACATCGTAATCGGCGATGCCCCGTTTGCCGAAACAGCACTTGGTTGCAACGCCTTCGCCGGGCTAGATTGCCAGATGGGAGACAAACATGGCAATTTTCACTCTAGCGGGCCGAGTCCTTTTTCTGAGCGCGGAACCACGTCTCATCGAACGGCAGTTGGCGGGCGAAAACCTGACGCTATCGACGGCGCACGAGCTACGCGACGACGTATCGACCGACGAGATCACGCCGATGAGCGTGCTAACGCAATATGATGAACGTCTTGGCCGTTATCCTTACGTTGGCCTGCGTGTGGGCACGAAGTGTCCGATTGGCGTGGACGACATCAAATCAAACGGCTTTTGTGTCACGGTTGCGGGCAACCGGTATGGAAAGGGTTCGTCCCGCGAACACAGCCCAGTCGCGGAGCTCAACGCTGGGATTCAGCTAGTTATCGCCAAAAGTTTCGAGCGCATCTACCGACAGAACGCCGACAATCTGGGACTATTCACATCGACCGATTTTAGTCTGGTCGAGCGCATCCAGCGCGGCGAGCCGATCGACATCGACGAACTGGTTGCATCGCGCGACGCGCTGGCAGCCGCGATCTTGCGTAGTGGCGGGCTGTTGCGGTACGGCGCGACGAACATGCGTCATGTCGCGGTCACAAGTCTTGGCGCGCGGGCGGATGCCGTGCCACGCACGCTCGCCGAAAAAATTCTCGCCCGTCACGCGATCCGCACGGAGCAAACCAGCGCGACATTTGAGCCAGGCAATGGCGCTTTCGTACGTGCGGAATGGCGCTTCATCCACGAGTACTACACCGGCATGGCG
>NZ_CAXTGZ010000245.1:0-8363 GCF_964243625.1 uncultured Caballeronia sp. | reverse complement strand
GAAGATCAGGGCGCGCTTACGGTGAAGTGGGGCAGTGGCCCCGTCGAACAATGCAGGATCAGCTACACGCTGCCGAAAAAAGACCCAAAGTCTTATAACCCCGGGTATCTGTCGGTGCAATCGCACTGCGTGCCCGGGGTGAAATGCAGGCGAATGGCGTTACGGGAACAGGGGCGTCGGGAAGCGCCATGCGCTGACACGAAGCTGGCTTTTCAAGTGACTCAACGTTCCGGCCAGAAGCACACGAGTGGTATCAGTGCAATCCGGCCGGTAACGAGGCGCTCATTTGATTCGTTCCGCTTCACTTGCCTCATAACGCAACCAGGCCGCGAACGAACTCACCGTTTCAGTTTCACGATGCGTTTCCGGCACATCGAGCCAATATCCAAACGGTCCGACCATCTCCACGTCGGACATTTTCACGAGCGCGCCTTCGGTCAGCTCGTCATCAATCATGTTCAGGTCCACAACCGCGAGTCCGACACCACGCCGCGCCGCGTGAATCGCTTGTTGCAGATTCGAAAACTCGATGCCGTTATCCGCGTAGCGCGCGGGCATCCCCGCCTTGGCCAACCAGTTTGGCCATAATTTCAACCGCACGTCTTCGTGCAGTACATGCAGCGCGGGCAATTCATCAAGCAGGCGCTCGACCGGTACGCCGGCTAATCCGGCTGCGCCCACGAGTGCGTGTCTTTCCATCAGCAAAAGCTCCGAGCCGCCTTCAATGGTTGACTCGCGCGCGGGTTCGCGGCCGAACCGGACGCTGCAATGACATTCGCCGCTGTCCTGCGTCCGGATCGATAAATCCACGTCTGGCAGTTGCTCCGCGAGCGCGCCCAGCCGCGAAGAAAACCATTGCGTTGCAAACGTGGGGGGCAACGACACAACGAGACGCCTGCGTTCCACAGCACCTGATAAATGCCGTGTTCCCCGCTCGATGACATCAAACGCTTCCGTCACTGAGGGCATCAATGTCACGCCTGCCGGCGTCAGCCGGATCCCTTTGTGGTCGCGCTCGAAAAGCTTCACGCCCAACGATTCTTCCAGCAGCCGGATTTGCCGGCTTACAGCTCCTTGTGTGACGCACAGCGCTCGGGCTGCGCGGTTGAAACTCAAATGCCGCGCCGTCTCTTCAAAAAAACGTAGCGCAATTAACGATGGAAGGTGTCGCATAGTGATTCCTGACTGCCAGTCTCCCCAGTTGTTCTTGTTGGCCAGGTACATGCGCCCCGTTGTTTGCGAGTGAGGGTCTTTGTCCCGCGTTCGATAAAATTACCTTGATTCCGGGAGCGAAACAATAGACCTTTCGGCCAACGTTGAAGCAGCAGGAATTCTCATAAGGGGCTATCAGGAAAGCTGCGAACCCGCGGATAAGACGCAGGGGACTAGGCCATTCGACTAGTAGTTGGCGGGGCATGAATCGCCTATGCTGGATACATCCCGTTCCAGGAGGCTGCATGACCGTACGCAATCTCGACGCGCTATTCCATCCGAAATCGATCGCCGTGATCGGTGCGTCGCTGCGCGCGGGCAGTATCGGCGAAATGGTGTGGTCGCGGCTCAGTCGCGCGGGATTCGCGGGTGGGATCTGGCCGGTGAACCCGAAGCATCGTCAGATCGATGACGCTGTGGCCTACGCCCGGATCGAGGATCTGCCCGACGCACCCACCGTGGCAGTGTTGTGCACGCCACCCTCAACATGGCCGGCGATCGTCCAGCAGTTGGGCGAACGGGGCACGCGGGCAGTCGTAATCGTTGGGCAGTCGGGCGAAACCCGTGGCCAGACGGTCAGCAACTGGACAAACCGGACACTTGCCGCGGCACGGCCATTCTTGTTGCGCGTGGTCGGTCCGGCAAGCCTGGGTGTGATGACGCCTCTCACTGGCGCCGTGCTGGGCGCGCCGTCATCTCCGGTTGCGGCTGGAGGGGTAGCGTGGGTATCGGCGTCGAATGCGCTGACCAATGGCGTGCTCGGTTGGGCGAACGCCCGCGGTCTTGGCTTTTCTAGAGTGGTGGCGCTGGGCGATGAGGCCGATGTCGATGTCGGGGATACCCTCGATTTTCTTGCAAGCGACGCCCGTACGCGTGCAGTCCTGCTTGCCGTTGAATCGGTGCGAATGGCGCGCAAGTTCATGTCAGCGGCGCGCGCTGCCGCACGCAACAAACCTGTGCTCGTTCTACGCACCGGCCACGACGATCCGTTCGACGCGTTATACAGCGCTGCATTCCGGCGTGCGGGTCTGGTACGCGTCGATTCTTTGGACGACCTCCTGGACGAAATCGAGACGCTCGGGGTTGGCCGTGTGGCGGCGAGCGATCGTGCAACCGTGATCACGAGCGACCGGGGCGTAGCAGCGCTTGCAGCCGATGCATTCGCCACCGCCGGCGACGCACTCGCACTCTGGCCGGACGCGGCCCGCAAGTCCGTCACCGCAGCATTGCCGGGCGCGCGGCTCGGCAATCCGCTGCAACTGGGCGACGCCGCCACTGCCGCTGATTTCGGCGCGGCGCTCGAAGCGCTGGCGCCGCATCGTGAGACCGGGACTGCGTTTGTGGTCCATGCGCCGACGCATGCAGCACCGGTTGCCGAGGTCGCGCGCATGATGATCGCCCAGAAGGATCATGCGTATCGCGGATTACTGGCGTGCTTTTTTGGTTGTGTCGATGAAGCCACGCGCGACGCGTTGCATGCGCACGGCATTCCGGTTCACACCACACCGCAGCGGCTCGCACGGGGTTTCGCCCGGCTGGTGGACTATCGCCAGGGCCGTGAATTGTTGATGCAGACGCCCGACGGGCCGCTACCCCAGGCGGTGGGGGCGCTCGACAGCGCGCAGGCTCAGGTGATGGCTGCGTTGAGCACTGGCGTGGCCGAGCTGGATGGCGAGCGTGCGTCGCGGGTTTTGAGTCAGTTTGGAATTGTCGTGAAGGCGGGGCCAACGGGGCCGCGTAGCGACGACGCCATTGAAATCGATGTACGTCTGCTCAACCACCGCATATTCGGTCCGGTATTCGAGTTCAGGGCTGCCGGCGCGCTCGGTTTGCCGGATTCCTTGCACGAGTTCGCCCTTCCGCCGCTGAATCCCTTGCTCGCCCGCGACCTCGTGATGCGCTCGCCAAGGGCGCGGGAATTGCCGGCCGAGACCTTGTTGAATGCGTTGACGGCTTTGTCGAATGCGGTGTGTGAAATCGAGCAGATCGTGGCTCTGCGCCTGACAGTACGCGTCACACGCCAGGCGGTCGTGGTTTATGAGCCGCACCTGACGCTGGCCGCGCACCGCACGCCGCTCGCCATCCAGCCGTATCCGCGCCGGCTTGAGGAGACGCTGGACTGGAACGGATTCCAGGTCACCATACGTCCAATCCGTCCTGACGACGAAGCCGCCCACAGCGCTTTTGTCGCGGCAATGACGCCCGAGGACCTGCGCCTGCGTTTCTTCAGCTCAGTACGCAGCTTCGATCACTCGCAGCTCGCGCGCATGACGCAGATCGATTACGACCGGGAGATGGCGTTTATCGCAGTGACGGGTGAGGACGAAGCAATGCAGACACTGGGCGTGGCCCGCGCAATAGCGGATCCGGACAACGAGACCGCCGAGTTCGCGGTAGCGGTGCGGTCGGATCAGAAGGGCAGGCGTCTGGGCATGTTGCTGCTGTCGCGGATCATCGCGTATTGCAAGTCGCGCGGAACGCGGTGGCTCGCCGGCGAGGCGCTGCGGGAAAACACCGGAATGATCGCGCTCGCGCGCCGCTGCGGTTTTCAGATCACGCCGACAGATGACCCGGGCGTGGTGGGATTCCGCATGCGGCTGACCGACGCCGATTCGGCGCCGACGTGAACCGTTAACGCTTAAGCCGCGAGCTTGGCGAGCGCTTCATCGACTTGCGAACGCGATACCGCCAGTTCTTCCAGCCACGCGTCGGCGTAGACGCTGCCGGTTTCGCGCTCCAGACGCGCGATGGTAGCCGCGCACCGGCTCGTGTCCTTGGGCGTTGCAATAAACGACTTGACCGATGCGCCCGAAGTGAACGCTTCGAACAAGGGTACGCGGATGTCGTCGGGCAGCGCTCGGCTCGTCCATTGATACGGCTTGCCGTTGAACGACAACTGCGGCGGCATGACGCGTTCTTTCTTCGCTGCAGGGATCAGGCCGAAGTTGCGGGCGGCATCGGCGATCTGGTCGGCGGTGAACAGCTCGTCCGCGCTGATATCGAATTGCGCAATGAATGTTTCGATGCTTTGCATCGCTGCTGCGCGGTCGTCACGCTTTTTCTGCGCGCGTGCAACGATGTCGCGCAGTTCATCGGCTTCTTCGCTCGTGATCGTAAAGCTGGACTGTTTTTGCTGGAGTTCGGAGAAGCGCTGGAATTCGGGATCGGACAGAAGTTTCGCCATGGCCTTGCTGAATGAAGACGCGGAAGATCGTACGAAAACGACCAGCCGCTTTTTGAGAGGGGCGCCATTCTATCAAGCCGGGCTGGAATACCGCGCATCGCGCACGGCATCGAGTTCAACCATCGACTTCAACCACCGAATTCAACTCAGGCTCGCGATACATCGACAGCGCCGCGGCCGCTTCGCCGGGCATTGCGCTGACGTCGTCAAGTGACGGTGCGACGTATTCATCGATACGCCTGAGAAACGGGCAGGTCAGCGTCGCGACGGCCTGACCCGAAGGCCCGAGCAGCGGAAAACTCACATCCATGACGCCGAACGTCTGCTGACTTTCCTTATGGAGGAAGCCGTCCGCGCGAATCCTCGCGTACGCGCTTTCGAGCGCGACCGGGTCCAGCGCTGTCTCGCCCTTGACCTGCGTGTGTTCGGCAAGCATGTGCGCGCGCTGTTCGGCGCTTTGGAACGCGAGCGTCACGCGCCCTGAACCGGTATCGATCAACCCGATGCGCGCGCCAAGCCGCACCGAAATACCCCACGTGCCCGGCCCGTCGACCTGCGCGATTACAAGAAGATTGCCCCGGTCGTACGTGGCGAGATGACACGATTGCTCGGCGCGATCAGCGAAACGCTGCATGACCGGCAGCGCTTCGGTGATCAGGCGGTTCATCGGCGGATGGCGATGCGCGAGCGCATACAGCTTGAGGCTCAGCGAATACCGGTCGCCCGCCGGCGAGCGCACCACATACTGCCGCGCGACCAGCCGTTCGAGCATCCGGTACATCTCGCTCGCGTTGCGCCCGAGCGATTTCGTGATCTCGGCGCGCGTCAATCCATCTTTTTGCTCGGCGAGCAATTCGAGGATATCGAGCCCTTTATCCAGCGCGGGCGCGCGATAACGGTCGGCGTCGGAGGGATCTTCTGCCTGCATGTCGGCCTTGTTGAAAACGATAAACGCACGATGCTAAGGGAAAACACGGACCGATTCGGTGCGCAGTTAGCTTGACTTCGACTTGTCCGCATATGAATAATACGTTCACTGATGAACGATTGTACTGATACAAACCCGCGCTGCGACACAATCGAAAACGAATTCAAGGAAGTCTGCGTGCCGCACACACCGCACAACAGTACCGACCCACGTCTGATTCTTCAAAGCCCGCAAGACAATTGCCTGATTGCAGGTGCGCGTCTGGAGGCGGGCGAGCGCGTCGAGATTGAAGGGGAGGTCGTCACGCTGGCAAAGACCATCGACCTTGGACACAAAGTCGCGCGCCACGCGTTGCGCTCGGATCAAAAAGTGCTTCGTTACGGCGCGATTATCGGCCACGTGAATTCGGACGTTCAGCCCGGCGACCACCTGCACACCCACAATCTCGAGAGCGACTACATCCCGACCTTTACCCACGACGCCGGCCACGCGTTCGTGGATCACCGGGAAAAGCCAAGCCAATGACAGCAACCACCGCTCCCCAGCTTCAGGGTTTCTTGCGCGCCGACGGCCGCAAGGGTATTCGCAATGTGATCGCGGTTGCTTATCTCGTGGAGTGCGCGCATCACGTGGCGCGCGAGATCGTCACGCAGTTTCGCCCCGCGTTCGATGCCTTCGATGACCCGAATACCGAACAGGAACCACCGGTTCATCTGATCGGCTTTCCCGGCTGCTATCCGAATGGCTATGCCGAAAAAATGATGGAACGGCTGACCACACATCCGAATGTGGGCGCGGTGCTGTTTGTATCGCTGGGATGCGAGAGCATGAACAAGCACTATCTCGTCGATGCCGTTCGCGCGAGCGGCCGTCCCGCCGAGGTCCTGACAATTCAGGAAAAGGGCGGCACCCGCAGCACGATCCAGAACGGCCTCGACTGGATTCGCGAAACGCGTGCGACGCTTGCCGCCCAGCCAAAAGTGCCAATGGCGCTCGATGAACTCATCGTCGGCACGATTTGCGGCGGTTCCGACGGCACCAGCGGCATTACGGCAAACCCCGCGGTAGGTCGCGCATTCGACGCATTCATCGACGCCGGCGCCGCCTGCATCTTCGAAGAGACCGGCGAACTCGTCGGCTGCGAATTCCATATGAAAAGTCGCGCGGCGCGGCCGGAACTCGGGCAGGAAATCGTCGCGTGCGTGGACAAAGCCGCACGCTATTACTCGATCCTGGGACACGGTTCGTTTGCGGTCGGCAACGCGGACGGCGGCCTCACGACGCAAGAAGAAAAGTCGCTCGGCGCGTACGCGAAAAGCGGCGCGTCGCCCATTGTCGGCATCATCAAACCGGGCGATATCCCGCCGGTCGGCGGCTTGTACCTGCTCGATGTCGTGCCGGACGGCGAACCGCGTTTCGGTTTTCCGAACATCAGTGACAACGCCGAGATCGGCGAATTGATCGCATGCGGCGCGCACGTGATCCTGTTCACGACCGGGCGTGGTTCGGTGGTCGGCTCGGCCATCTCGCCCGTGATCAAGATCTGTGCGAACCCGGCGACGTACCGCAATCTCTCCGGCGATATGGACGTAGATGCCGGCCGCATCCTCGAAGGCCGCGGAACGCTCGACGAAGTAGGCCGCGAAGTATTCGATGTCACCGTGAAAGTCGCGGCAGGCGCTGCGTCGAAGTCCGAATCGCTGGGTCATCAGGAATTCATCCTGACGTACAAGACGTTCGACCCGGTCGGGCCTGCGTGCTTGCCGGCGAACGCTACGCCGCGGCACGCGGTATCGATTGCTCCGGTTTGATCCACGCATTGAATAACGCACCGAATTACGCATCGAGAACCACGCGATGAACCCAATCACCGGAAACCCCGTCGTGAAAAAGCGCAAGGTTGGAAAAACATCGCTGGAAGTGACGGCGCTGTCGTTGGGCAGTGCGCCGCTTGGCGGCCTGTATCACGACTTGTCGGAAGAAGATGCGCAGGCAACGATCGATGCCGCCTGGCAAGCTGGCATCCGATTTTTCGATACCGCCCCGCACTACGGCCATACGAAAGCTGAACATCGCATGGGTGATGCATTGCGACGCTATCCGCGCGAAGACTACGTGTTGTCCACCAAAGTCGGACGCCGTTTTGTCCCGCGCACGACACTATATGACGGCAGCGAAGGCTGGTCGAATCCCCTGCCTTTCCAGGCGACCTACGACTACACCTACGACGGCATTCTTCGTTCATTCGAAGATAGCCAGCAGCGTCTGGGAATCGTGGATATCGATATTGTTCTGATCCATGACATCGGCCGCGTTACGCACGGCGAGAAAAACGCGTTTTACTGGCGGCAACTCACGGACGAAGGCGGTTTTCGCGCGCTCGATGAACTACGGGCATCGCGTGGCGTGAAAGCGGTCGGACTCGGCGTGAACGAAGGCGCGGCGGTTCAGGAAGCGATGGCGGAGTTCAATATCGATTGCGCGTTACTCGCCGGCCGATACACCTTGCTCGAACAAGCCGTCCTCGACGACTTGCTGCCCGAATGCGAGAAACGCGGCGTCAGCATCTTGCTGGGCGGTGCGTTCAACTCGGGCATTCTCGCGCGTGGTTTGACGCACGATAATGTGCCGCCGAAAGCGATCAACCAGAAGTTCAACTACGGCGATGCGCCGCCTTCGATCATCGAGCGCGTCGATGCGCTGGAACGAATATGCCGCGAGCATGGCGTCGCATTGTCGAGCGCGGCCCTTCAGTTTCCTTATGCGCATAAAGTTGTCGCCACCGTGCTGATGGGCGCGCGCAACCCCGACGAGGTACGGTCGAACGTTGCTTCATTCGCTGATCCTCTGCCCGCTGATTTATGGGACGCGTTGCGGGCGGCGGGACTGCTACATGCATCGGCACCCGTGCCCGAACGTTCCGGCGAAGCCGAATCATGAGCGTTGAATCCATCGATGCGCATCAGCATTTCTGGGACCCATCGCGCGGGGACTACGGCTGGTTGACACCTGAGCTTGGCGGCTTATATCGCGTGTTTG
>NZ_CAXTGZ010000244.1:0-8406 GCF_964243625.1 uncultured Caballeronia sp. | reverse complement strand
GAGAAACGCAAGAAGCTCCGCCGTGACTTCTCCCGGACACTCCTCCGGAAGAAGATGACCCGCGCGAAGTGCCTTGCCGCTGACATTGCTTGCCCAGCGCCGCCAGATGTCGAGCGGTGAGTGTTCCCCGCCGAACGAATCGGGCCACAAGGCAAGGACCGGACAGTTCAGCATGGTTCCGGCTGCACGATCGGCGGTGTCGTGCGCGAGATCCTCATGCGCGGCCGCTCGATAGTCTTCGCACATCGCACGTCGCACCGACGGGTTTCGAAAGGCCCGTCTGTAGGCGCTGAGGGCAACCGTATCGATATGATCGATTCCGCCTGCCATCCTGGCTAGAGCAGCATCGATAAACGCATCGGGATCGGCCGACAGCATCCGCTCCGGCAGATCGAACGGTTGCGCCAGCAGGAACCAGTGAAAATTGGCCAGCCCGAAGCGCATGTCGGCGGCGTCCCATGCATCGAGCGTCGGAACCACGGCGAGCGACGCATAGTGAGTCAAATGATCCCGATGATCCAGCGCCAGCCGGTATCCGGCCCGCGCCCCTCTGTCGTGGCCGACGACGGCAAACTCTGCGTGGCCGAGCTGTTTCATCATCGAGGTAAGTGCTTCGGCGACCCGGCGTTTGGTCCAGCGTGGAGTATCGGCGCCCGTCTTGCTGTCGCCATACCCGGGCAGATCCGGCGCAACGACAGTGAATGAACGCGCCAGTTGCGGAGCAATGTACCGCCATGCCAGATGCGTTTGCGGATACCCGTGCAGCAGAAGCACTGCCGGTCCCGAGCCACCGGTCACGCCGCTGAACGACACACCTCCCGCGTCGACTTGCAGACCGGACAATCCCGGGAAAGACTCAAGCGAATGGTGAGGGGGAAGTTCGTATGCCATATGTTCCTCACGTTTGCGGTGTCAAATCAGTGACGCGCGACGGTATCGACGAAAGCGGCCAGATCACGGTTGAACCTATCCGGCTCTTCGATAAAAGGCGCATGTCCCGAATTCGCGTACGACTTGATTTGAACCTGCGGATCGAGTTCCTTTGCCCGTGCAATCGCGCCTTTCGTATTCACCAGCGCGTCGCGTTCGCCATACAGCAGCAGGACGGGCACCGTGGTTTTGCTCAAACCGCCGGACGCATCGACCGTCATGGACTGGACTGCGCTCTGCATGGTCCACGACGCCATCGCCGCGTTGGCGAGCAGGCGCTCGGTTGTGGACCTGTCGGGCTGCGTGTGAAAACACAGGCTGAGGAAGGTGCGCTCGCCATCCAGATGGGTCTTCAAATCATGAGAAGTCATGTCGCGATAAACCTCCGGATGAGACACGATCTGGTCCGCTTTCAACTCGATCACACCATCGACATAAACCGCTCCGGCAATCTGGCTGTCGCCATATGCCGCCAGGTAATTCGATACGACCGCGCCACCCAGCGACCATCCGACGAGCACAGGACGGCTTGCATGCGACGCTTTGATCACTGTTGCAAGGTCGTCCGCCCAATGGCGTCCGTTGGAATACGCCTCGGCTTCAGTCGGCTTTCCGGACAGGCCGTGACCGCGCAAATCGTACGTGATGATGCGATACCGCTGGAGGTCGGCGCTGTCGACTTGTCCATTCCAGTTCAGGCGGCTGCCCAGCAAGCCGTGGATCAGCACGACAGGCGGCCCGGCCGGATCGCCTGACTCCTGGACGGCAAGGGTGACGCCGTCCGGCGCGGTGACCGAATAGTTTTTTGTATCTGCGATAGCGGCGGATGACATCGCAAGCGCGGCGACTGCTGCCAGCAGGGCGGAAAGCGTGTGACTAAAGAAGTTGCGCGACATTCGGGTTGCTCCATGATCGTTGACATGGGAGCACTTTGAACCCTTACACTGATGTGAGGGTCAAGCGAAAAGTGCTATGCTTTTTCCATGATCCAATCCATCGAACACGATCTGCTGGCCATTGGCGAACTCGCTCGCAAGACCGGCGCAAGCGTGCGTTCGATTCGCCATTACGACGAACATGGCCTCCTGACGTCGGTTCGCGCCAGCAATGGCTACAGGGCGTTCCCGCTTGCCGCCGTCACCCAGGTCAGGCAAATCCAGCGCATGATCGCGACGGGCTTCAGCCTCGCTGATATCCGCTCGTTTCCCGATTGCATGCGCATGATCGAAGGCGCGGGTTCATGCCCCGAGACCTCCGATGCCCAGCGCAAGCGACTGGCCTCGATCGAGCGCCAGATAGAAGACCTCGAACGACGTCGTACACGCCTGCTCAAGACACTGGCTGAAGGGGCCGTTCCACCTTTGGACTGATTTTCCCGGAGCGGAGGCGCAGCTCACGGTACTCTTCCGAGCGTCGACCAATTCAACCTTCCATGAAAACGCCGCGATGGGATATGTACTTGTTCTGCTCGTCGGCGTTGCTGCCGGCATGCTCAGCGGCATTATCGGCACCGGGTCGTCGATGATGCTCATGCCGGTTCTCGTCCTGTTCTTCGGGCCGCAGCAGGCCGTGCCGATCATGGCGATCGGAGCGGTGATGGGCAATCTCGGCAAGGTTGTCGCATGGTGGCGTGAAATCGACTGGAGGGCCTGCGCGGCTTATTGCACAACCGCAATCCCCGGCGCGGCGTTGGGCGTTCACACGCTGCTGGCGATCCCTGCGCGCATTGTCGATATTGCGCTCGGCGTTTTCTTCGTTGCGATGATTCCGACGCGGCGCTGGCTCGCGCGCCGCTCCATCAAATTCACCCTGTGGGATCTGGCATTGATCGGAGGCCCCGTCGGCTTTTTGACAGGGATTGTCGTGTCGACGGGTCCGATCACCGTTCCGGTGTTCACGTCGTATGGCCTCGAAAAAGGCGCCTTTCTCGCGACGGAAGCGACCGGATCGCTCGGGGTTTATGCGGCAAAGATCGCGGCATTCAAGGAGTTCGGCGCGCTGCCGGTCGGAATCGTTGTAAAAGGTCTGGTGGCGGGCGCTGCACTGATGACGGGATCGTTTTTCGCCAAGTCTGTCGTGGTCCGGATGCAACCGTCCACGTTCAGGCTTCTTGTCGATGGACTGATGCTGTCGTCAGGCATTTCGTTGCTCTGGGCGGCGGTCGGCCAATAGCTTTGACTGCACTTCGCATTCGGATTCAGCGCCGCGCCGATTCGGCCTTCGTAGCGTTATTGAATGCCAGACCGTGATCGGTCATGCGTTCGCTGGGCCCGTCCTTGACGAATGCGTCCTCGAATACCTGCCCGATGAGTTCGTCATAGTCGGCCGGGTGAGCATTCGCTACGGCGCGGAGCATTTGTATAAGCGCGTTGCCGTCCTCGAGATGAGACACGATCACTCTCGCGGTTCGTAACGAGATAGTTTCTTCCGACGGCGCATGACTCCCACCTTCTTCCAGCTTGAACGTGAACCGGTGGATTTCTTCATGCCCTTCGGGCAATTGGTAGTGAGCACAAATGGTAGCTTTCATGATGCTTATGCGGAGTGGACCTGCCTTTTACCAACAAAAATCGTTCCCGCTAGCCTCTCATTTCTTCCTCGTCAATCAACCCTCGTACCGTTTCGCAGTTTTGCTTTTAGCTACTCTTGAGATGACATGCTTTTTTAGCCATCTCCGAAAGTTCCGATCATCCGGTCGACGAAACAACGCAGTTTCGGCGTCATCCGCCGGTCCGCTGCATAGAGCAGATGCATGGGGCGGGATGGCCCTTCGAAATCGGGCAACACCCGAATCAGCCGGCCTGCCGCCAGATCCTCGCCCACGGCATGCTCAGACCCGAGCACGATACCGAAACCGTCTCGGGCTGCGCTGTGAATGGCGCCCCAATCGTTGATACTCAAGCGGCTCCCAACGGTCGCCTCGACTTCGCGGCCGCCCTGCTGGAAGCGCCACCGACGGTTGAGGTCCGTTGGCCATGGGGCGAATAACACGCACTCATGGCGAGCCAAATCCGCGGGTTC
The DNA here is from genome assembly GCF_964243625.1 of uncultured Caballeronia sp. NCBI lineage: Bacteria > Pseudomonadati > Pseudomonadota > Betaproteobacteria > Burkholderiales > Burkholderiaceae > Caballeronia > uncultured Caballeronia sp. The sequence continues at coordinate 4,455 of NZ_CAXTGZ010000244.1, read as the reverse complement.
CAGCGGCGTTCCATGTTCGCTCAGATAGGCCGGCGATGCGCAAGCGACCAAACGATATGGCTTTAGCGGACGCGCCACCATCGGCAGGTTTTCATCGATTGGCCCGATTCGCACGATGGCCTCGTAGCCTTCTTCGACAGGGTCCACCAGACGGTCCGATAGCGTCAGTTCAAGTTCCACCTCCGGGAAATCGCGCAGGAACTGCGTCACCGCCGGTATCAGGCCATGACGACCGAAGGTCACCGGCGCACTGATGCGCAAGCGGCCTTGAGGCTTGACCTGAACAGCTTGGGCCAGGGCATCGGCTGCGTCCACTTCCGCCAGCACGGTCTGGCGCCGCTCCAGATAGGCGCGGCCGAACTCCGTCAGGCTCTGTTTGCGGGTCGTCCGATTCAGCAAGCGGGTCGCAAGATGCTGTTCCAGGGCAGCGATATGCTTGGCGACCATTTGCGGCGACATGCCAAGCTTGTCGGCTGCAGCGGCGAATGACCCCGTCTGGGTTGCCTGTACGAAGACTGCCATGCCGGTGAGTCGATCGAGCACTGACAACTCCCAGTTGTGAAACCGGAAACTGTACGCCTATTTATCATCCACCAATAGTCAATTAAGGTAGGTGTATTCGTCTTGGACATCCGGTTTGGGCGGACATCACAGCATCCATCAAGGTCAACGATATGCCGATATACATTACTCGAATGGAACACCCAGACGGCGACCGCTGGAACCAGCATGTTCTCGAACACGCTCTTTATCTCAAGGACTTGATCGCGCAGGGCCGGCTGCTGGCTTCCGGACCGCTCAAAGGAACGCCGTTGCGTGCAGGCTTTCTGATCATGCGGGCTGAGAATCGCGAGGAAGTGGAAGCGATGGTCAAGGGCGATCCGTTTTCCCGCGAAGACCTGATCTGCGGGCTTACGATCGAAGAGTGGGATCCGCTCTTCGGCATGCTCGTCGATCAATCCAGCAAGCAGCCGCCGCCCGAGTTGGCATCGCTGTTCTGACTCGCCGGCCTGCGCGCAGGCCTTACCGCGGCGCGGCAGCCGCCTACAAGGAAGACATCATGCTTTATGAACTGATTACACTCTCCAGCCCACCGATGGAACAAGACGCGGTCTCTGCCAGTGCGCACAACTGGGTTCTGGATGGAGAAGGCCAGCTCCTGGGCGCCTGGCGCACGGAGATAGGGGAACTCTTCCAGATCAAGCTGCTGCGTGGCTTCGAGACCGCGGAGGCGCTTGAACGGGAACGGTTGCGCGCGCTGATGAGCGCCCGTCCATTCGGTGTCGACGATCCATCGAGCCGGTTGATCACGGAGCAGTACGCGCGTTTCCCGTTTCTGCCCGACGTCGAGCATTCCTCATTCGGGCGATTCTATGAATTCCGGACTTACCATCTGAAGCCGGGTGGTCTGCCGCCAACTTTGGCGGGATGGGAACAGGCAATCGGTCCGGCTCACGACTACACACGGCATCTGGTGATCAATATGTATGCGCTGGATGGCTTGCCCCGGATCACACATATTTGGGGATTCTCCAGCCTGGAGGAACGCGCTGCGCTGCGTGCACGCCATTACGCCGAAGGCCTGTGGCCACCGAAAGGCGGTCCGCAACAGATTGCAAGGGCGACATCGACGATCTGCATTCCGGAAGCGTACTCGCCGCTTGGCTGAGGCCGCCCGTACTGCTTTTTACTTGATACGGTGCGCGAATCAGAGGCGATCTGAAGCGTCGCCGAAGGATCGGCGAAGGGGGCATTCAATGCTTCATGCAAACGGGAGGGGGCGATTCGTGACATGCGGGGCCACGAGCTTTAATAGCCGTGGCCCGCGCAAAACAGCATCTCCGTATCAGGCGATTCGAGGCTCGTTCATGCGAGCCCGGAGCCGCCCTCTCAAAGTTGCATCAAACTTTTTCGACGGAAGCCTGATAGATCTCGTCGATGGCAGTCGCGAGCGTCTCGTCGAATTCACTGTCGCTCATTTGTTCCTTGAGCTCGTTGATCAAAGCCCGCGAGAAGCTGGCGATCATTCCATGATTCGAAGCAAGCCGTTCGCACGCATCGCTTCGCGCATAGCCTCCGGAAAGCGCAACCACCCGGGCGACGCGCGGGTGCTCGATCAGCGGACGATAAAAATCCGCCACGTCCGGAATTGTCAGCTTGAGCATGACTTGACGATTTTCCGGCAACGCATCGAGGCCTTTGGTCAGTTCCGCGAGGAGGGTGGCTTCCGCTCCAGCCTTGTCCGGACTCTTGATCGAAATCTCGGGCTCCAGGATCGGAATGAGGCCGTGTGCGGAGATTTGCTCTCCCACCGCAAATTGTTGCTTGGCGATCGCAGCAATACCCGCTTGCGAGTTCAGCTTGATGACTGAGCGCATCTTGGTGCCGCAGATACCGAGCTTCGCGGCGCGGGCGAGCAGCTCGTCGAGCCCGGGAATCGGCTTCATGAGTTGCACGCCGTCGGCTTCGTTTTCCAGGCCCTTGTCCACCTTCAGGAAGGGCACCACGCCACGCTCTTCCCACAAGAAGGTTGGAACGGGTTTGCCGAGCGCCTGTCCGTCCATGGTTGCTTCGAACAGGATGGCCCCGATGACCTTGTCCCCTGTAAAGGCGGGCGCGGTGATGATGCGCACCCGCATCTCGTGTATCAGTTTGAACATCTCGGCGTCACTGCTGTAGGCAGTCTCCGGGATGCCGTATAGCTTCAGGGCGCCGGGTGTGGACCCGCCGCTCTGGTCCAGGGCCGCGAAAAAGCCCTGCTTTTCACGTACTTGCGCCAACATTTTTTCATTTGCCACGATCGCCTTCCTCTCTAGACAACGGAATATCGAACCAGCACGTCTGGTCGGGACACATTGCATTTAACACGTTCAGGTATCGATGTTAATGCATATGCCGGAACAACGAAAAGCGGTCGGCGACGTTGCCTCACGCCGATCCGACGAAGTCAGGCCGATTACGCCAGCATTTAGCAACTTCGATCAATGTCATCGGAGCAAGTGCTGGGCCGTAAGCGGCCACCGCCCTTACAACGGATTCTCGATCGACTTCTGGACATGGGCGACGAAATTGTCCACTACCGGATCGCTACGCATGGTGTTCCACGCAAGACCGACTTGCCATCTGGTCTGGCTGTCATGCAAGGCAATGATGGTCGCGTCGCGCAGTAGATATTGCGCACCTGAGGGCAGGAATGCCGCGCCCACACCTGCTGCAACGGCTGCAAGAACAGACTGGATGTCATCGGCCCGCTGGATCACGCGCGGAATGAAATTGCGACTTGCGCACCATTGTTCGATTTGCGCGGCGAGTCCGGGACCAATACCGCGTGAAAGGGCGACAATGCCCAGCGCATTGAGCTTGTTCAGGTCCGCCGGCAAGCGCTTCCACCTCGCGTGCTCCGGAACGGCGAGGATCAGGGATTCGGCCAGCACCGGCACGAACGCCAACCCGCGGTCAGCCGGCAGTCGCAAGAACCCGACATCGAGTTGGCCCGAAAGCAGTGCCCGTGTCTGATCAAACGACGACAAGTCTTTCACCGTCACGCCGACACCTGGATTTATGGCCCGGAAGCTCGCGAGCCATTGCGGCGCCACCGTAAGCACCGATAACCCTAAACCGACCCGTAACTGTCCCCGCTGGCCACTACTTGCTTCGCGCGCGCGAATCAGCAGGTCATCGGCTTCGCCGATCAATGACAACGCACCTGGCCGGAAAGATTCTCCGAATGCCGTCAGGTCGGCGCCGTGACGGCCGCGTTCGAACAGGCGGCCGCCGAGCACCGTCTCCAGCGCCGCGATCTGCTTGCTGAGCGCCGGTTGGCTGACATGCAGTGCGTCTGCAGCGCGACCAAAATGGCGCAATTCAGTGACCGTCAAAAACGCCCGGAGCAGTTTGAGTTCCATTCCGCAGAGTAATGATATCGATCAAAACATTCATTTTACGGATCACGGCGGCAGCGGTCCAATGGGTTCTTCGCAGGAAGGACGATATGACCAAAATCCACCCAAAGACGAGACTCGCTCGAAGCGATGCTGCGATTTCTGTTGCGATGGTTCGGCGTGAGGCGATTGCAACGGGTGGCCGCGATGCTTCGAATAGAACACAGCAGCCTCGCCGAACCGGCGCAATTGCCATGAGCTTTGCGCAGGCCAGGCGCGAACGTTGAAGAATGTCTCTTGTGGACTAAGGTCTGGCGGCGCGTCAGTGGCAGAGGATTGCCCTATGGCGAACACTGACGGCGAGAAACGTCTTGCGCGGGTACGCTGCATTGCTCCGCCGTGCTTCGACTGGCAAGGTCTTCATGGTTTCCGGGTACGCCGAACGTTCTTCCTTCGCCGACTGACGAACGCACCACATCCGATCGCGATGAGTATTGCGGCCATCACGCCACTGCTCATGCCTCCACTTATGCCGATTCCGTTGCGGGATTCTCTTGCATCTGACGCGGCGGAT
>NZ_CAXTGZ010000243.1:0-8426 GCF_964243625.1 uncultured Caballeronia sp. | reverse complement strand
GCTCCGGCACGAGTTCGGCCAGGATCAAGGACCCCATGTAGCCATACGTCGTGTGGCCGCTCGGGAAGGACGGGCTGTCGATGAGATTCATGACCGGCCCCTGGTTGTAGACGGTATTGTCAGCGGGGACATGGAAGTAATCGAATCCAACGATGTGCTCTTGACTATGCTCGGTCTGGAATGGCCGGGAGTCGCCATAAGCGTCGGCGTTGGCGCTCCCGGCGGGGCGGCCGTAATTCGTGCCAAACGGATCAGGTGTGCCACCAATGCTTTTCAGGACGTTCCTGGCGTCTGCGGATACCGGTGTCTTTCCATCCGTCGTCGCGTTGGCAAAAAAGTATTTTCCCGAATTCGAGTCGTCGCCAGTGGTGGCGTTGGTGTACTTGATAAGGTCAGCAATCCCCTGCGACACGTTTGTATAGGTCTTGCGATCGTCGTAGTGAGCCCGAGCCTGATAGGCCGCACCGAGGGTCGTACCAAGACCGTCTGCGAGTTCGGCAAGGTTGCCGTCGGTGATGAACGCGTCCCGGAGGGACTGCTGCTGCTGATCATTGAACGGAAGCAACGTAGGCTGCCGGATCGCGCCTGTCTGAATGCCGCCGGTGACCGTGTAATTGGCGCCAAGCGCCGCCTTGCCAGCCGGGGTATTTTCCAACACGGTAACAGGCGCTAATCCCTTCAGCACCGCCATATTCGTCTCGGTTTGTGCTTCGACGCGTAAAGGAATCAAAGCGCACACTACGATTAAACCGCAACCCGTCTTCTCGAACATGATAAGTCCTCCAGTCACCCGCAAGTTATGCGAAACCTCGGCTTTCTATCGTCGCAGGTGATGGGGATTGTAGCCAATACTTCGATGCAAACGCGCGAGCCACGCTGCGTGTGCTTGACCCTGAACCCGGCAACTGGGTGCCGGATCATCCCGGCATTGACTGTAACGTCGTCATCGTTGGAGGCGGGCAGACTGGCGGCGTCTTCGCGTTTGCGTTGCGTCGCGCGGGTGTGTGCAAGGTGACGGTCATCGACTCCGCAGCCGGCAAAGCGAGCGCCGGTATCTGCGCCAAACCGTGCGCGCGTGAAAAAGTTGCGTAAACCGAAAACGCCGGTCTGCCCCGGGCTGGGGTCTGCGAATGCCTTCGTTTATTGCGGAGAGGTGTAAGGGTTCAGGGCGGCGCGTTCATCGATCGCCGGGAGCCCGCCTCTCGCGCGCCGAGCGCCATGGCGCCATCGCTTCAAACACCCCGTCGCGTCTCACCAGCGCGTGCAGAAGCGCAGCCGCCAGGTGCAATAGGATCAACGCAAAAAAGCATAACGCGAGCGCCCTGTGCGCATTCCACAGCAGCGAGTGCAAAAGGTTGCTGTGCGGCAGGATGGGCGGCAAATGAATCCCGGCCACCACGACAGGATAGTCCGCGGCAGAGAGCATGCCCCATCCGATCAGCGGCAGCCCGATCATCAGTAAATAGAACGCGATATGCGAGAGATGGGCGGCGAGTTTCATGGGTTCCGGCATGGATGCCGGCAGCGGCGGTGCGCCGCGCGTCAGCCTGACCGCGAGGCGGATCAGCGCCAGCACGAGGATCACGATACCCAACGGCTTGTGGATGGACACCAGCGAGAGATAATCGGGACGAATGGTGGACACCATCCCGACACCGATGAACAGCATCGCCAGGATGCAGATTGCCATGAGCCAGTGAAGCGCGCGTTGCAGCGGTGTGAAGCGACCGTTGGTCGGGGTCATGGCGTGGCTCCTCCTGCCGGATGGCGCGGATAGTCCTTGTCCTCGGCGGTCCGCCGATCGAACGATACGGCATAGGCGGCTGAGCGAGCTGCAGGAAACGGATCGTCCGAGACATGCATGCCGCTTGGGAGAACCGTCGGGTCGAAGTTCAGGTCGCGGCACGGGCCGTCAGGCTCGGGTTCGATCGCATTGACCACAAGGGTGCCGGCCTCCACCGTGCGTCGATCTTCCGGCCAGGCTTTGCTGGGATCGGCGGTCGGGTCGCCGGGATTGGCGAGTGTGACGACCATCGTCCATTTCTGGGGCGCGGTCTGAACGCGTTGCGTGATATCCGCGGCGAGAAAGTCGGCGTCACGTGCCTTCAACTGATCGGCGGATATTGCCTCGGGCCGAGCGGCGGGCACGAAGGACCAGCGCACCGTCTGGTCCTGTCCTGCAGCATTGGTGAAGACGAAGCTATTCAAGCTGTTATACCGCTCCTGTGCATAGGAACCCGTCCAGGGAGCGCTGCCGGCCCACTTGGCAAATACGCCGAATTCCGGGTGCGCCGCGATGAAGTTCTTCATGGCATCCGGGTCTTTCTTGTTGGCCGATGCCTTAAGCAGCCCGTAGAAGGCCTGGGGTGTTGCGACGGGAAAGAAAGGAAGGTCGATCATGGCCGAGCGCCATTCGCTTCCGTCCTGCGCGACCACACGCAGACTGAGGCCACGAACCCGAACCGTGGCATCGGGCGCTTTGGGATCTGGCGTACCGAGGTTGAAGCGGCCTGTGACCGGATACGAGCCGGCTGTGAACATCGGCGCTTTGGAGAGAGCGGCCGCCGCGCCATTCGATTCGAAGTTGCCGGTAAAGCAGATGCCCTTGGCATGATTGCGCCGGAAACCGAGCGCCGCGCCGCCCGGAGGCGCCAGACTGTCGACGATCTTCGCCGGTGTCAGGCGCCCGGGCGTGAGCCAGCCGGCCGTATAGGCGAAGGCCGCGATCAATGCAATCACGATGATCGCAATCAGCACCAGCGAACGGACTGCTGACGGACGGGAAGTCGGTGTCTCGGCCATCGATCTCTCCAAATCAATGATTCGGCTAGGCAGATATCAAGCAGGGTGGCGCTAATAGTGCCATTGATCGGAGGCGCGTGCCAAGCGCAACCGCGCGATGCGCCTTCATGACGTCAGCAGGTCTCGACCCGGGCTGGTATCGTTCGCGGACTGTTGCCGTCAATTACTCATATGCCTGAACTCACTGACAAGTCTCATCGCAGGCGCTCGTTTATTGCGGACACAACGGCTCTGATCCTGTTCTTCACCACGACGGGTTTTATCAACGAGCGGTTTATCGCGGGGATGAACTGGGATCAGGTCCTGCATGCACGGCTGCTGGGCGCCGCCTTGATGGTTCCCGTGGGGCGCCCGTATGGCGTCTGGCGGGACTACGTCATGCGACATGCCAGATCCGATAACCGGCTGTCGCAGGTTCTTTGGGACAGCGTTGCGCTTGTGAGCTTCCAGGTCCCGATTTACGCTGCGATCATCGCGGTGAGCGGCGCTTCCGGGCGCGGGTTATGGCTCGGGATTCTGGGAGCAACTGTCATGATGCTCGTCCTGGGGCGTCCGTACGGCGCCTTTTTGAATGCGGTAAGAAAGCTTTTCGGCCTGCCTCCCGGGGGAGACAGGCCGATGAGCCTCGACAGCTAATCTTGAGGTTGCTTCCGGTTCACGAGCCGCGGCCCCGCTTCAAACCTCAACCACGATCTTCCCAAACTGACCGTTGGTTTCCAGATAACGATGCGCGTCCACCATTTCATCGAACGTGAAAGTACGGTCGATGACCGGCTTGAGCGCGCCGCTCTCGAAACCCTTCAGCACATACTCGACGGCCGCTTTCCTGCTGGTTTCGTCGCCGCTCGTCAGCCAGATGTTGTGCGCCTTCACCGTCAGCACCTTCGCGATCATCTCGAGCACGGGCAGCGGCGTGACGTCCTCGCTGAGCGCGCCATAGATGTACGCGATACCCCCGAATGACAATGCCGATATCAGCTTCGCGAAGTTCGGACCGCCGACGGGATCGAAGGCCACGCGTGCGCCTTTTCCGTCGGTGATGCGCATGATTTCATCGAGCAGGCTGGTTTCGTCGGTGACGATCACGTGCGCCGCGCCTGCATCGAGCAATTGCTGTTTCTTCTCGGCGGTGCGCGTGAGCGCAATGGACGTCGCGCCGGCGTAGTTGGCAATCTGGATGGCGGCCAGTCCCACACTGCTCGACGCCGCAGGCACGATCACAAAATCGCCCTTGGTCACTTTTGCATCTTCGACCAGCGCGCCGTACGCCGTGACGAACATCATCCAGACCGATGCAGCCTCGCCGAACGAAAGAGATTCCGGATGCTTCACGGCCGCATAGTCCGGCGCGATGATCGTCTCGCCATAGGTGAAATACTGGTTCATCGAAAACGATGGAATGACGTTCACCTTGTCGCCGGGCGCAAAGCCCGCGACGTTGCTGCCGACCGCATCTACAATGCCGGCCGCCTCGTAGCCAAGACCTGCCGGAAACTTGACGGGCTCGATGTATGCGTCGAGACGCCACATCGATTCCGCGCGATTGAGGCCAATTGCCTTTACGTTGATGCGGAGTTCATCGGGGCCGGGGGCGGGGACGTCGGTATCGATGAATTCGAGCACTTCGGGACCACCGGCTTTCGCAAATTTGATTGTCCGTGACATGGAAATCTCCAGAAGAAATAGGGTGAAACTACGCGTTATATACAGTAGAGCATCGAGCGAAATGCTGCTTTTTGTACTGCCCTAAGCTTGGGCTCCAGGCCTCGCCGATACCTCGTCGTACCATCGGCGCAAGGCTGCATGCCCATCGGGGATCGGCATTTTCAATGCGTTGGCCGCGAAGTCGATTGTCACGTTGATTGCAGCCTAGTTTTCAGCCAGATCGAAAGGGCGCCTTGCACTCGCGGAATTTCCAGCCGCTCAACCGCCCGGCAGCAGGCTGCGCGGCGGTTCGGGACCACGGTGAAAACGGAGAATAAGTAATATAATCAACAGGAAATTGCTGGTTCACGGTCTCGCGGGAAGCAATTCCCGGCAAGACGCGCAACACAGGTTTCATACAATCGGCACATTGTTCACGAGGGGCCTGCTTAATCCATGGGGAGTTCTTCCGGCGCTTACAACGACCGCGGCGCGTATGACGATAGCGACGACGAGGCGTTGATATCAGTGACCATCGCGGAAAATCCAGTCGCGACGGGCCACGGGATCAAGCCGCCACGCAATGCTTCGGCCTCCTCTGTAGCGTGGATTGCTCCCGGACAAACCGTCGAGATCGGCGATACCTCCATCTCCGGCGGCATGTTCTATCTCGGCGATGTGCACCGCTCGACGCCCCGGTCAATCGAAGCGTGCGTGATCGACCCGCGCGCCGATGTGGCCGACATGGGCGCGAATCAGATCGCGGCGCTCGGTTCCAAGGAATTGAGTTACGGCACGCTGACGGCCGAGCAGCGGCGGACCTATCTGGAATGGCTCTGCTCGGACCGCAAGAAATCCGACATCCATACCGGCTACCTGTTTTTCTATCTATACGGTCTTGAGCGACGGGTGCTCGTGGATGGCGCGGCAGGAAAGGTCGGCGAAACCGAATTCGCCGATATCGCGCGCGAACTGCGCCGTCTGCTGAACATCGATGCAAATTATTCGTGGCAAAAGCATTTGCGCAATCTGCTTGAATCGGTCGGGCTGATGTCATCGCGCAACGGAAAGATGTATAACAAACCCGCACCGCGCGGCATGGCAATCGGCTATCAGGTTCCCATGGACGTGCGCGTCGCGTTCGCACAAGCCGCCGTCGATAAACACCCTGTCCCCGCCGGCTGGGCGCTCGCCTGGGCGAAGATGGACCCGTTGCTCGTGCGCCGTGCGGCCGTGACGCGTTGCCCCGAAGAGTTCGACAAGGTGTTCGTTCGCAAGTACGCCGAGCGTTTCAAGAACGGCATGCTGCTTTCGGTGAATCGCACGACGCTTGAAGTCCGGCCCGATCCTGCGTTCAGCGCGCTCAGGAACTTGCCGGTGCCGGGGTTCCTTGTCGGATTGCCGGATATCGGCGCAATCAACGGGCCGCGCGGCCGGCTGCAATCGCTGATGAACGAATCGGCGAGTGCGCTCGACTCATATAGCCGCTATCTGGGCAGGTTTCCGGGCGCGGCGGGAACGCTCGATGCGACGCTGATGTTGCCTATCGAATTGTGGCCGGACGCCATGCAGCACGCGCTCGATGCGCTCGCCGACGAAGTCCGGCACGGGCAAATCGGCGTGTCGACTTTCGGCGAAATTCTCGGGCGATTCAAATTCACGGGCAACGTGACGCGCGACAAGATGACTGCGTTTTGCACGGTGCTGTCAAAGGCCGGTATTGCGATCGAGCCCGATGTCAGGCTCGGCGCCCGCACGCCGAAACCGGGTGATGCGCTGGCGCTGTTTGCCACGACGGCCGGGGCCGACGTTTTGCTTGCCGATGACGCGTACTCAGTCGCAACCGTCATGATCGATCTCGCCGCAGCCGTGGCCGTGGCCGACGGCACCGCGTCAGATGCCGGAATTTCGGCGATCGATAATCGGATCGGCACGTGGCCGGAGGCATCGGAAGAACTTAAGCTGCGGTTGAAAGCGCGAAGCCGTGTGCAGCTTGCGCAGCGTGCCGCGATTGCAGGATTCAGGAAGCGGCTGGAGCCGTTGGCCGCGAACCTTCGAAACGATCTTGCGGCATTGCTCGTGCAAGTGGCCAACGCGGATGACGTTGTATCGCGGGAAAAAGTGAAGGCGCTGGAGAAAGTGTACCGGATGATGGGTATCGATACACAGCGTCTTTACAGCGCCCTGCATCAGGACGCGGGCACTGCGAAACCTGCAGCGAGCTTTACGCTCGACCCCGCGCGGATCGCGGCGTTGAAGCACGAAACGGCACGGGTATCGGCGATTCTTGCTGACGTATTCGTGGAAGAGCAGCACGCCCCGGTGGCTTCGAAAGCAGCCGAGCCGGAGCAACCGCCGCTTATCGGACTCGACGATGCCCACTCGACCTTCCTGCGCCTGCTCGTCACGCGTGTCTCGTGGACGCGGGCCGAGCTGGAGGACGCGGCATCGAAGCTCGACCTGATGCTCGATGGCGCTATGGAACAGGTCAACGAGGCGTCGCTCGATCACTGGGACGAGCCGCTGACAGACGGGGATGACCCGGTAGAAATCAATCAGGAATTAGCTCAAAGGCTGGCTGCATGACAACGATTCGCCCAAGGGACCGTGACGCGGTCCTGCAATCCCTTCGCGCCGGCGTGGTGCCGCGCATTGGGCAACATCTGATCCAGGTCGGCCGGGCGAGGGAACTCGACGCGCTGATGAAGGACATCGACCGCGTGGCCGATGGCGGCTCGAGTTTTCGTATCGTCGTGGGCGAGTATGGCGCGGGTAAGACGTTCTTCCTGAACCTCGTGCGCGCGATCGCGCTGGAAAAGAAACTCGTGACCGTGCATGCCGACCTGAATCCGGACCGCCGGCTGCATGCGTCTGGCGGCCAGGCACGTTCGCTCTACGCGGAGCTGGTCAAGAACATGTCCACACGCACGAAGCCCGAAGGCGGCGCGCTGGCGGGTGTGGTGGAGAAGTTCATCGGACAGGCGAAGACTGAAGCGAAGGCCTCGGGCAGGACCAGCGAAGAAGTAATCCGCGCCCAGTTGAGCCAGTTGACCGAGATGGTCAACGGCTACGATTTCTCGGATGTGATCGCAGCGTATTGCCGTGGCTTCGAAGATGGCAACGAACAACTCAAGAGCGACGCGGTCCGCTGGCTGCGCGGCGAATTCTCAACGCGCACCGACGCTCGCGCGGCGCTCGGTGTTCGCACTATCGTCGACGATGCAACCATCTACGACCAGTTGAAGCTGCTCGGCCGTTTCGTGCGCATGGCAGGGTATAGCGGCCTGATGGTCTGTCTCGACGAACTCGTGAACCTGTACAAGCTGTCCAACGTGTCGGCGCGCAATTCGAACTACGAACAGATACTGCGCATCCTGAACGACTCGCTGCAGGGCTCGGCTGTTGGTCTCGGTTTCGTGCTGGGCGGCACGCCCGAATTTCTGCTCGATACCAAACGCGGCCTCTACAGTTATCCCGCACTGCAATCGCGTCTTGCCGAGAACGCGTTTGCGACTAACGGCCTGGTCGATTACAGCGGACCTGTCATCAGGCTCGCAAGCCTCACGCCGGAAGACTTTTACGTGCTGCTCGACAAGATCCGGATGGTGTATGCCTTCGGGGACGCCAGCAAGGCGCTCGTGCCCGAAGAAGCGATCCCGGCATTCATGAAGCACTGCGCGGCGCGTCTTGGCGAGGCGTATTTCCGTACACCGCGAACCACGATCACGGCGTTTATCAATTTCCTCGCCGTCCTCGAGCAGAATCCGGGGCGCGACTGGCGCGATCTGATCGATGCGTTGACCATCGAGCGCGACGACGGTGGCAGCACGTCCAACGTTCCCGCTTCACCCACCGACGGTGACGATGAACTCGCCAGCTTCCGGCTCGACTGATTCCCGAAGTTTCGACCTGCTCGACGAACGCATCCGCCGATGGATCTGGCAGGAGGGCTGGACCGAGTTGCGCGACGCGCAGGAGCG
>NZ_CAXTGZ010000242.1:0-8430 GCF_964243625.1 uncultured Caballeronia sp. | reverse complement strand
CCGTATTCGGCCGAAGCGGTGCGTGTCGCTCAGGCGGCCAAGGAGCAAGGCTGCAAACTTGTCGCGATCACCGACAGTGCCGTCTCGCCGCTCGCGCTCAATGCCGACCATGTGTTGATCTTTTCGCACGACAGCCCCTCGTTTTTTCCTTCGCTAATCGCGGCATCGGCGATCGCGGAATCGCTCGTCGCCCATTTGCTCGCGCTCGAAGGACGCCCGGCCGTCGCCTTGCTCGAAGAAGCGGAATCGGCGCTGCACGCAAAAGGCGCGTACTCGCACTGACCCGGCTGGCCTCATCGCTTGTTGACAACATATGTTGTTGATAAGAAAATATCGGAATCGAATGTATTCGCCTGTATCCGGTGCCGCCAACCTTGAGGCCGTCATGACCAGCGTTTTTCACCGTGCGCCCCGCGCGAAGCTTCCCGTCGCGGTTGCGGGCGAAGGCATAGAGATCATTGATTCCAAAGGCCGCCGTTATATCGATGCCTGCGGCGGCGCGGCGGTGTCGTGTCTCGGCCATGGCAACCAGCGCGTGATCGACGCCATCAAGAAACAGGCGCAGCAACTGCCCTATGCGCACACGTCCTTCTTCACAACAGACGTTGCCGAAGCACTCGCGGACCGCCTGGTCGAGTCCGCGCCAGACGGCCTGGGTCACGTCTACTTCACCTCGGGCGGCTCGGAAGCCATCGAAGCGGCGCTCAAGCTCGCGCGCCAGTATTTCGTCGAAAAGGGCGAAGGACAGCGCCGTCATTTCATCGCGCGCCGGCAGAGTTATCACGGTAATACGCTCGGCGCGCTGGCTATTGGCGGAAACGCCTGGCGACGCGAACCGTTCTTGCCGATCCTCATCGAAGCGCATCACGTCAGTCCCTGCTTTGCATATCGCGAGCAGCGTGCCGATGAAACCGACGCCGCTTTCGCGCAACGGCTCGCCGACGAACTCGAGCATAAGATCATCGAACTCGGCGGCGATACGGTCGCCGCATTCGTCGCGGAAACGGTCGTGGGTGCAACCGCGGGCGCGGTGCCGCCCGTGCGCGAGTACTTCAAAAAGATCCGCGCGGTCTGCGACAAATACGGCGTGCTCCTCATCCTCGATGAAATCATGTCCGGCATGGGCCGCACCGGCTATCTGTATGCGTGCGAGGAGGACGGCATAACGCCGGACCTGCTGACGATCGCCAAGGGACTCGGCGCGGGCTACCAACCAATCGGCGCGACGCTGGTCAGCGACGACATCTACAACACGATCGTGCGCGGCTCGGGTTTCTTCCAGCACGGTCATACGTATATTGGTCACGCGACGGCCTGCGCGGGCGCGCTCGAAGTCCAGCGGGTCATAGAAGAGGACGGACTGCTGCACAATGTCCAGGCGCGCGGCGAACAGCTTCGCGCGCTGCTTCGCGCTCACTATGCGCAGCATCCGCACGTTGGCGACATCCGCGGCCGCGGCTTGTTCGTGGGCGTTGAACTCGTGGCAGACCGCACATTGAAGAAGCCCTTCGATCCCGCGTTCAACCTGCACGCGCGGATCAAGCGTGAAGCCATGAAACACGGCCTGATGGTGTACCCAATGGGCGGCACGGTCGATGGCGTCAGCGGCGATCACATCCTGCTCGCGCCACCTTTCATCTGCACGGCTACGCAGATCGACACGATCGGCGCGCGTCTGGTCGACGCGATCCATGACGCGCTGGCGTCGATGAATACGTAAGCAACGCGAGAATAAATCCATGACTTCCCGGCTCCCCGATTTCGATCCGTCGCAGGCCACCGATCAACAAAAAGCCGTTCTGCAAAGCATCCTCAGCGGTCCGCGCGGCAATCTGAACGGCCCGTTTCTCGGCTGGATTCACAGCCCCGAACTGGCCGATCACGCTCAGCGGCTCGGCGCATTCTGCCGATACAAGACCGGTCTCCCTTTGCGGCTTTCCGAACTGGCGATACTCGTCACGGCCGCGCGCTGGCGCTCGCAAGCGGAGTGGTTCATCCACTATCCGATTGCACTCGACGCCGGCGTGCCGGCCTCGGTCGCGGACGCGATTCAGGTCAACGCGCGACCCGCTTTCGATCATCCCGACGACGCGCTGATCCATGATTTCGCCGTTGAACTGTATGAGACCCAGCGTATCTCCGACACCACCTACCACGCCGCCATCGCACGCTTCGGTCATCCGGTCGTCATCAATCTCGTCGGACTGCTGGGTTATTACGCGCTGGTCGCCATGACGCTGAATGCCTTCGGCATGCGCGCGAACGATCAAACGAGCTTGCCTTTCGCAGAATGACTTACGCGGCGCTTCACGAAAAGGCGCCGCGCACGATGCGGACTAATCGAACGCCGTATCGGTCGGATTGGCATACAGCTTCTGCAATGCCTCGCTCATCGGGAAGTCGAAATTGACGTTCTTCGGCGGCACGGGTTTCAGGAACCACTTGCTGTACATGGTCTTGATGTCGTCGCTTTTCATGATCTGAACCAGCGTGTCATCGACGAGCTTCTTGAACGCGGGATCTTCCCTTCGCATCATGAAGCCATACGCTTCCGATGATTGCGGCGTGCCGACCAGCACATAGTCCGACGGATTCGCCGACAACGAGCGTGTGCCGGCAAGCAGGACGTCGTCCATCATGTAGGCCACCGCGCGGCCGGTTTCGAGCGTCAGGCGTCCTTCGCCGTAATCCTTCGCGCTGATGATCTGCATGTTCATCTTCTTCTCTTCGTTCATCTTCCTGAGAATGCGTTCCGACGTCGTGCCCTGATTCGTCACCACCGTCTTGCCGGCGAGATCGGCGAAGTCCTTGATGCCCGAATCCTTGCGCGTCAGCAGGCGCGTGGTCGCGACGAAGAACGTGTCGGAGAAGGCGACCTGCGCCTGCCGTGCCTTGAGATTCGTGGTCACGCCGCATTCAATATCGACCGTACCGTTTTGTACGAGCGCTATGCGATTCTGCGAGGTCACCGGGATGAACCGGACTTTCAGATCGGCTTGATGCGTTCTTGCCCTGACGGCATCGATCACCTTGTTGCACAGGTCCTGCGAAAAGCCGACCACCTGATTATTCGCGTCCATGTAAGAGAACGGAATGGACGTTTCCCGATGACCGATCGCGATCAGTCCGGCACTCTGTATCTTCGCGAGCGTGGGCGAGGCGTCGTCGGCGAACGCACTCGTGGACACAGCCGCGAACACGGCGGCGGCTAACAGCGTGTGATGGCGCATGGCATTCCTCAGTGTCGGTCAAATGATCGATGGTGCCCGGAGGCACGCAATAACCATATGTTGCCATATAAATTAGTTCGACAACATATGTTTATCTTTTCGAGCGAGATTATCAAGATCGAACTCGTCAACGAGCACGCGAGCGTGGACACCGTTGCAAAAAGCTGCGACGCCGGCGTCCGATACGGCGAAGACCTGGCGAAGGACATGAAGCCTAACCGAGATTCGTTAAAAATCCGCCGCATTTCAGAATAAGCTGCTGATTTAAATGCGAAATCGATGGTCGAATCTAGCGGTGGAACGGGGCGTTGGAGATCCAGTGGATAGTCCCCGAACCGGTTGATGTGCTCCCGCCAGTACGGCGACAGCACCTTGAGCACCTCGGCGTCGACCGGATGCCCCTTCTCCTGCAGTTCCTTTAGCTTGCGCGACATCCACTGCACGTTGTACAGGATCACCATGTTCGCGACGAGGTGGTTGTACTTGATTACCTTGCGCTGCTCGTGCCGGACGTTTTCGGCGATGACGCCTTCGCCGCCGAACATTAGCCACTGCGCGAAGTCGTTGAACTGCTCGCTCTTGTTGGTCGCAGCGTGAATCGTGCGCCGCAGCTCCGGGTCATCCAGATATTTCAGCAGGAACAGCGTGCGGATCACGCACCCCAGCTCCCGGAACGCGAAGTAGAGCTTGTTTTTCGTGCTCTCTGAGCCGAGGCTGCGGATTTCGGCAATGGTGATCAGCCGTTTCGGTGAACGTGATCAGTATGGAAGTTGGTGTTGCGCGGTCAGAGAATTATAACGAAGGTGATCACGATGGGGATGAGTCGGATTGCTTTGCGTTGGTCTTTCGCATCGAATCACCTTTTATTAGAAGCCTATGCGCTTGGTGCACGAGCCGGTCGAGGATTGCGTTGGCGAGCGTGGGGTCTTGCAACCACGCATGCCAATGTTCAAGAGGCAACTGCGAGGTGATGATTGTCGAGCGTGAGCCCACGCGATCGTCGATCACTTCTAGCAGGTCGTTGCGCGCGCCCTGATCGAGTTCCTGCAGTCCCCAGTCGTCCAGCAATAGCACATCAATCTTGGCGAGCTGAGCGAGACGGCGTGTGAAGCTGCCGTCGCCATGGGCGATGCGTAATTCTTCGAACAGGCGCGCGGCGCGCACGTATAACGCGGAGAACCCTTGGCGGCACGCCTGCTGCGCAAAGGCACACGCGATCCAGGTTTTACCGGCGCCGGTCGGTCCACTCAGGATGATGTTCTGGGCGTTGCGGATCCAGTCGCAACTGGCGAGCGTGGCAACGACTCGCTGGTCCAAGCCGCGGCTTTGCCGGATGTCGATGTCCTCGATACAGGCTTGTGGGTTCTTCAGCCTGGCGGCCTTCATCAGGCGTTCAAGACGGCGCGTGTCGCGCCAAGCCAGTTCGCGTTCGACGACCATGCCGAACCGGTCCTCGAACGTCAAACTGGTGCTAGCGGTTAATGCGGCTTGTTCCTCGAAGGCGCGGGCCATGCCGTCGAGTTTCAGGTTCCGAAGTTGCGAGATGGTTTGCTGCATCAACATGGTGACCTCCTTCGGTCAGTGATAATAGTCAGGCCCGCGCACGTTCTCGTGTTCGGGAGATTGCCATTCAGTGAGTTCGATCGGCATAGATGCCTGTCGGTCCAATCCGGACTTGAGGATCGATAGGACAGAGCGACGCGTGGGCGAGCCGACCACGAGGGCGCGCTGACAGGCCGCTTCAAGGCGCTCGCGCCCGTATTTGCGGGCCAGCGCTAGCAGTCCCAGACAAGCCCGGTAGCCCATTTCGGGATGCGGGCGGTTGGTCAGCAGGTGCCGGACGATTGCCTCGGTGCCGGGGCCAATAGATGCACCCCAGTTCAGCAGGCGCCCGGGAGTCCACTCCAGGTGAGCGCGGTGAGCGACGGGCATGTGCTCGGGCAAAGTCGTGTGTTTGTTGCGCAGATGGCTGCGGGCGTGAGCCGCTACCCGTTTGCCACCGTGAAGGATCTCAACGCCGAAACGGGTCAAGCGGGCATAGACTGGCTGGCGCACGAGGCTGTGCGGGGCGCTGTAGTAGTGGTGATCGACCTCAACATGGTAGTCAATGTTGACGACGCATCGCACGAAGGTCGCGATCTCGTAGCGCTGGGCGGGTAACGGCCGCAACGCCGGTTGGTCGAGCCGCTCGAACCATTCGCGGCGATTACCCTGCAGCTTCTTGAAGGGGCGTTGGTTGAGATCAGCGATGAGACCAGCGATCGCGCGGTTCAACTCGGTCAAGCTGAAGAAGCGGTGGTTGCGCAGACGCGCAAGGACCCATCTCTGGACCACTTGAACTGCTACCTCGGCCTTCGCTTTATCACGCGGCTTTCTTGGCCGTGCTGGGAGCATCGCTGTCGCGTAGTGGTTCACGAATTCCTGCGCCGTGCGGCCAAGGCCCGGTTCGTATCGGTCAGGTCGCGCAATCAGTGCGCGCGGATTATCTGGGACCAGCAGACTCGGAGCGCCGCCGTAGAATTCCATGGCGCCGATAAGCCCGCCGATCCAATCGTGCGTGCCCTCCGAACGCGTCGCACAGGCATACGTATAGTTCGATGCGCCGAGTACAGCGACAAACACGTGCGCACGAAACGCAACGCCACCGCGCCCGTCCAGGATCGGCATGGTGTGCCCGGCAAAGTCGGCAAACAGCTTCTCGCCGGCGCGGTGTTGCTGGCGCATCGAACGTTTGAGCGTCTGCGCCCAGTCGCGGTAGCGCTGGCAGAACTGGGTGTAGCGGTAGGTGCGCTCGCCGAGGTGAGCCTCAACGTACTCCTCCCACAATAGTTGCAGTGTGACGTTTGCCCGCCGCAACTCGCGATGAACCAGCGCGTAGTCCAGGTCGACACGTCGGGCCTGCGAATTCTGATCGGCCGGCAGGCTCAGCTTGGCCTCGAGTTCATCGTCAGCCGGCGGTTCGACGCTCGCCCAGTCCAGATCGGCCGCGCTTGCACGCGCCGCATACGCCGATACCGCTCCCACGCTGATACCCGCGGCCCGGTTGATCTGGCGGTGCGACAAGCCGCACACCCACTTCAGCCGCAGGACTTCTTTCAATTTGCGCATGCTCATCCGATGTGCCGGCATTACCTGTCCCCTATAAAAGAGACAAGGCTAACGCCCGTCGTTGATGTCATGCGCAACACCACCGCCAGACCGAAATAGCGTTCCCGTTTCGGTCCGGTGATCACTCATTCCGGGAGCGTGATCACCTGTTTCGGCAAGATGATCAGTCGTTTCGGAAATGGGTGATCAGCGATCACCATCAACCGGAATGTCTGATCACCTTCCTCCGGATTCACTGATCACGATCAACCGGAATCCGTGATCACGTTCGCCGAAATACGCACCGAGGCGGCGCAGGATCGTCGACGGCGTCATCCTACCTGCCTTGATCGACACCGCAACGCGCATCATGTCGAAATAGTGCCGTTCGATCAGTGACCAGTCAATTGACTGGCGGCACAAGCTGTCGATGTGCCCATACTTGCCGCGCTTGTCGGCCTTGGGTAGCACGAGATCCTTGATGTTGCGCATGCGCGGTTTTAGCCTGATGCCTCGTCACGTAGGACAGACCGAATACCGGACCGCTCTGCGCCTGTGCATCCCTGTGGATCTTGTTGGACTTGGCGTCGGCACCATGCCGGATCAGCCCGTCAACGATGTAGACGGCTTCGTGAACATCGCACGGGATGAAGTGGCTGAACAGCGAGATGTGCACATGTCGGACACGTGATAGGCCGATTCCGCCGTATCCGCCATAGCGGACTTGATGCTCGGATCTCGGGACGGCCTTTGGCGTTCATCTTGAGCATTTTAGTGAGGCGCCTTGTGCGAGAGCATTAGTCGAGCGTGTGACTAATGTTGTTGGAGACATAGGGGGCATACCCACGCCACGCGAGCGCTTGCCTGCGACGCCGAGCTTACAACGGTGCGCGATAAACTATGCCTCGCCTTGATCGCCACGACCTCGATCTACCTCTGAGTGATGAAATCAAACGCTGCAGGCAGATGGATCAGGCGTTTGCTGCACCAAAACTGAATACCCCGGCTGCCGAGCCGTCGCAAACGTGCTTCATTTTCCGTTTTACGATGCGTTCCCTAATTGATTAAACGGGCGGTTTCACACTCCAAGTGCAACAGCGGGGTCAACAACAATGCCTTGCTTGGCGCAGTTTTCAATGAAGACCTCGCCCGGTGTACGCCACCCGAGTGTCTTGCGGGGGCGTGTGTTCATGTTCAGGGCTATCGCATCAAGCTGGCGCTGCGAGAATACTGACAGGTCCGTGGACTTGGGTAAAAACTGTCGCAGCAAACCATTGATGTTCTCGCAAATACCGCGTTGCCACGGGCTGTGCGGGTCACAGAAGTAGATCTTGATACCGGTCGCCCCGGTCAGTTCTTTGTGTAACGCCATCTCCTTGCCCTGATCGTACGTGAGCGTTTGGCGTAACTCCTGATCGAGCGGTGCAAACGCCGCGCTGTATGCCTCCAGCGCGGCCTGTGCCGTACTGCCATCGATCTTGACCAGCATGACGAACAGGGTGCTGCGATCAACCAGCGTGCCAACTGCCGAACGGTTGGCCAGCCCCTTGATTAGATCGCCCTCCCAGTGACCAGGGATAAGCCGGTCATTGGCCTCGGGAGGCCGTACGTGAATGCTAAGCATGTCGCTCAGCTTGCCGCGCCGGTCCTGTCCTCGCGTACGCGGCCTGCGCGCTCCACGTCCCTGTCGTAACAAGCTGACCAGCTCGCGGCGCAATTCGCCTCGCGGCGCGGCATAGATGGCTCGGTAAATAGTCTCGTGCGAAGCGTTCAAAGCGGGCTCGTCCGGATGGGCACGTTTGAGTGCGGCTGAAATTTGCTCGGGCGAATGACATCTTTCCAGATACTGACGCACCTCGGGCCACAACGCTCCGTCTACGCACAGCTTGCTTACGTAGCGCGGCTTGCGACGAAGCCGCCCCGCTCGCCCAGATCTCCAGCCGTTCGCGTAGGTAGCGGCGATTGGGGAGGCCCGTGAGGGGATCGTGGCGAGCCCAATAGAGCATTTTCGCCTCGGACTGCCGGCGCTCCGTCACGTCTTCGATAATAATGACGGCGCTCCCGTCAGGCACTGGGTTTCGAGTCATCTCGAGTTGGCGTCCGTCGCTGAGAG
>NZ_CAXTGZ010000241.1:0-8452 GCF_964243625.1 uncultured Caballeronia sp. | reverse complement strand
CAGTGGCTTACAGCGTGAGACCGTCCTCAGGGCAACGCGGTTTCCGAAACCGGCGCCGGCTTGCCAAGCGCATTGCGAACGCCTGATCCGTAAGCGGGATCGACCTTGTCGAACAAGGCCAACTGACGCTCGACGGTCTGGTCCGGAACACCAGCAATCGCCTCGCCGATGTTGTTGAACAAGCGCTGCTTTTCTTCTTCATCGAACAGGTTGAACAACGCGCGTGCATGGCTGTAGTAATCATCGTATTCACGATGGTCGTAGCGCTCGACATCACCTTCCACAGCGAGTGGCGGCTCGTTCACCGACGAATCTTGCGGGAACACGCCAAAGCGGTTCGGCTCAAAGTTGCCGTGCCGCCAAGGTTGCCGTCGGTACGCGTTGCGCCATCACGATGATAGGGCACGTGTTTCGGATTGACCGGCGCGTTCACCGGAATCTGATGCTGATTGATGCCAAGCCGGTAGCGATGCGTATCGCCATAAGAAAACAAGCGGCCCTGCAACAAGCGGTCCGGCGAGTAGCCGATACCCGGCACCACATTCGCCGGCGTGAATGCACGCCTGCTCCACATCGGCGAAATAATTCTCCTGATTCTTGTTCAATTCGAGCATACCCACATCGATCAGCGGAAACTTCTTTTGTGACCACGTTTTTGTGATGTCGAAGGGATTCTCGTGGTGATTGCGCGCCTGGTCTTCCGTCATGACCTGAATGCAGAAACGCCACTTCGGGAAGTTGCCGTTTTCGATTTGATCGTAGAGATCGCGCTACGCGCTCTAGCGGTCTTCACCGATGATTTTCTTCGCCTCAGCATTCGTGATGTTCTCTATGCCTTGCATCGACTTGAAATGGAACTTCACGTAGTGACGCTGATTCTGTGCGTTGATGAACGAGAACGTGTGCGAACCGAAACCATGCATCTGCCGGTAATTCTTCGGAATGCCGCGATCACTCATGAGGATGGTGACCTGATGCAGCGACTCGGGCGTCTGTGACCAGAAGTCCCAGATGTTCGCGGCGCTACGCATGTTGGTGCGCGGATCGCGTTTTTGTGTATGGATGACGTCAGGGAACTTCAGCGGATCGCGAATGAAAAACACCGGCGTATTGTTGCCGACGATATCCCAGTTCCCTTCTTCGGTATAGAACCTGAGAGAGAAGCCGCGCACGTCGCGCTCGGCATCGGCCGCGCCGCGCTCACCGACAACCGTGGAAAAACGCAGGAACGCCTTGGTCTCTTTGCCGATGGTATCGAAGACTTTCGCCTTGCTGTACTTCTCGATGTCATGCGCAATTCTCAGCGTGCCGAATGCGCCTGATCCCTTCGCATGCACGCGGCGCTAAGGAATCACTTCGCGGTCGAAGTGCGCCAGCTTTTCGATGAGCCAAAAGTCCTGCAACGCGATGGGACCGCGGGGACCCACGGTCTGCGAATTCTGATTGTCGCCGACCGGCGCGCCGGACGCCGTAGTCAAGGTATTGTTTGCCATTGGTGCGCCATCTGGCTTTATGCGGGCGGGCGTTGCACTAAGCGTTGCGCTTAGTAGTCGTCGTGACCGGCAACATCCATGCAATCTTTAGATCGCGGTTTGCGAGTTTAGCAACGGCAGTGCTTCGTCGGGAAGTGACGTTCTGCCTCGGCAGGGCCCACATACGGATCTTGTCTCGGATCAGACATAGGATGGAGAACAAATCAACAGATCGTTCTTGCCTGCAAAACCACCACTCATGATTCCCACTTGCCCGTTGTGCAGACAAAGCTTATGCGAATAGACTCTGACGACTCGGTAGCCGGTCTAACGGAGGTGCAATGAATCCAACATATCGGTTCTGGTCACGCGCCTTGCGAGTGTTCTTCATTGCGATGACCGTGATGTCATCTCGTATGGCTTTGGCGGATTGTCCTACTACATCAGGACTTCCACAAACTATCGATTATGGGACGCTCGGCATATCAAACGCCCTGCCAGTGGGAGCCGTCATACCAGGCTCGGAACGCAGCTTTCGTATCACTGGTTCCTGTTCCGCAGCGACTACCTACAACAAAGATGTAGTTGCATGCCCTACTGGCAGCGCGACAGCAGTGGCAGGAATGACGGGTGTCTACAATACTGGCCGTGCAGGTATTGGCATGCAAATGCTGGACCAAAACGGGAAGGCTCTCGTTGGCACGGACACATGTTCCCCCAGTTCTTCGTTAGGCAAAACCGACAGTACAGGCAAATTCGATCTACCCGCGACTTTCCAGTTAATCAAGACTGGACCCGTATCCACGGGTCCCGCGCCTTCCGTAATGTACTTGACCGGCGTTCTGAACACCGGAGTAACGTTGAACAACGGTAACAACAAAATCACAGTCAGCTCTTCGGTCGTCATTCGCGAAGTGACATGCTCGGTTAAAGCGGGCACCGCAAACCAGACAGTGTTTATGTCCTCGGCGAGCGTTCGATCTTTGGCATCGACCGGGCAAACGTCTCAACGAACACCGTTCCAGATAAGTATGACCTGCAATCCCGGGATTGCAGTAAGCGTTAAATTTGAAAGCGCTACAGGAGATTCGGGAGTACCTTCAGTCCTCGCCTCTACAGGCGCAGCAACAGGTGTAGGCGTGCAATTGCTCGACGCAACGGCAACGCCCATTGTGCTTGGTCAAGTACTTCCATTGATTGCCGTAACAACAGGGAACGTGACTTTCCCGTTTTTTGCGCAATATTACCGCCTGTCGACATCGGTCAGTCCCGGACCTGTGAACGCGGCGGCGATCTTTACGATGAGCTACCAATAAGAACAAATATTGAAACGCATCAGAGGCGCCGACAAAAAAGTAGATCGGCGCTTGTGGTTGGATATTTACGCCGCTTTCACAACCTTGTCACCCACACGATGAATCGGATGCGGCTCCTTCAGGTGATTGGCGATGCGGGTTGCGTCGAAGTACGCACCATTCGGCGGACGCTTCAGATATTGCCCCGCACCCTTGACGGCGCGCAAGTCGCCATCCGCCCATGCATGCGCGCCGCGCGTGAGCGTATGCGTCGCCTGACCCTGCACGGTCAAGCCTTCGAACACGTTGAAGTCCACCTTCTGATGATGCGTCTTCACCGAGATCGTCTTGCTCGCAGCCGGGTCCCACACGACCAGATCGGCATCCGCACCCACCTGCACGGCACCCTTGCGCGGGAACAGGTTGAAAATGTGCGCCGCATTGGTAGACGTCACGCGCACAAACTCATTGGGCGTGAGACGTCCCTGGTTCACGCCGTAATGCCAGAGGATCGCCATGCGGTCTTCCACGCCGCCGCAACCGTTAGGGATGCGCGTGAAATCCTCGCGTCCCATCGCTTTCTGCGACGCGCAAAAAACACAATGGTCTGTCGCCGTGGTGTGAAGTTGCCCTGATTGCAAACCGCGCCATAGTGCCTCGCGATGTTCACTCGTGCGAAACGGCGGGCTCATCACGTGCGCTGCGGCACGGTTCCAGTCGGGATCGCTATACACCGATTCATCGATAACAAGATGCCCCGGCAGCACTTCCGCGAACACCCGCTGGCCTTCGCTGCGCGCACGCGTGATGACGTCGACGGCATCTTTCGATGAAACATGCACGATGTAGATCGGCACGCCCAGTACTTGCGCAATGCGTATTGCACGATTGGCCGCCTCGCCTTCGACTTCGGGCGGCCGTGACAACGGATGCGCTTCCGGCCCGGTAAAGCCTTTCGCGAGCAACTGCTTCTGCAGTTGAAAGACGAGTTCACCGTTCTCCGCATGAACCGTCGGTAACGCACCTAGCTCCAGTGATCGCGCGAAGCTGTTCACGAGCACTTCGTCGTCGGCCATGATGGCGTTCTTGTAAGCCATGAAGTGCTTGAAACTGGACACGCCGTGTTCACGCACGAGCGTTCCCATGTCCCTGTACACCGACTCGTCCCACCACGTCACGGCCACGTGAAAACCATAATCCGCCGACGCCTTTTCCGCCCAGCCGCGCCATTCGTTGAAGGCTTCCATCAACGGTTGCTTCGGACTTGGAATAACAAAATCGATAATGCTCGTCGTACCGCCGGCCAACCCCGCTGCCGTGCCGGTATAAAAGTCGTCGCTCGCTGTCGTTCCCATGAACGGCAGCTCCATGTGCGTATGCGGATCGATACCGCCCGGCATCACATATTGCCCGGATGCATCGATGGTTTCGGTACCCGCCGGCACATCGAGGTCGAGGCCGATCTGCAGGATCGTGCCGCCTTCCTTCGGGTCTGCGCACAGCACATCTGCACGATACGTGCGCTCTGCATCGATGATCGTGCCGCCGCGAATCAGGATCGTCATGTTGCGTATCTCCTGTAAGTCCTGTGAAGACCTGCGAAATTCAGGCGCGAACGACGCGCGCCGTCGGGCTCTTGCCCATTTTCATCCACGCGCCATATACGATCGACGCAAGCGCGAGGCCCACGAACCATGCGTACGTGTAGAGCGTGTTGAAAAATGCGGGAACGTTAGGGAACGAAGCGGGAAACGCCGTGTGCAGGAAACCCGGCAAGTTCGGCAACACGCCCACGAGCAATGCCACCACCGCTGCCATGTTCCAGCCACCGGTATAACTGTACTCGCCGTTCTCGTTGAAGAGTTCACGCGTATCGAGCCGCGTGCCGCGAATCAAAAAGTAGTCGACCATCAAAATGCCGGCCACGGGTCCGAGCAACGCGGAGTACCCGACGAGCCAAGTAAAAATATAGCCCTGCGTGGTCGCGAGAATCTTCCACGGCATCATCACGATCGCGATCAACGCCGTGATCATCCCACCCACGCGATACGAAATACGCTTCGGCCACAAGCTCGAAAAATCGTACGCAGGGCCCACGAGATTGGCCGCGAGATTGCAGCTCATGGTATCGAGCGTGAGGATGATCAGCGCCACACCTACACCAATGCCGGTCATGCGGCTGGTGAGATCGATCGGGTCCCAGATCGCCTTGCCGTAGATCACCACCGTCGCCGACGTCACCACCACCGAGATCACCGAAAGCAGCGCCATGGGTGCAGGCAAACCAATCGATTGCCCGATGATCTGGTCCTTCTGCGAGCGAGCGAATCGTGTGAAGTCGGGAATGTTCAGCGCAAGCGTGGCCCAGAAGCCGACCATGGCGGTAAGCCCTGGCCAGAACGTCGCCCAGAACAAACCTTCCTTCTTGCCGCCTGCCACGAATTGCGACGGCTGTGCGAGCATTGCACCGACACCGCCCGCCTTCGATGTCGCCCACCACACGAGCGCGAGGCACATGACGATCTTGATCGGTGCGGACCAGCTTTCAAGAAAGCGGATGGAATCCGTGCCGCGCAAGATGAAGTACAACTGGATCAGCCAGAAAAACAGAAAACATGCGAGCTGGCCGAGCGAAATGTCCAGGAAGGGAATCGGCGCGCCATGCGTCGTATTGCCGGCCAGGATGTTGAGCAACGTGTAGATCGCGCTGCCGCCCAGCCACGTCTGGATGCCGTACCAGCCGCAAGCCACGATTGCCCGCAGCAACGCCGGAAGTTTCGCGCCCTTCGTTCCAAACGATGAACGCACGAGCACCGCATACGGGATGCCATGTTTTGCGCCCGCGTGACCGACGAGCAGCATGGGTACGAGCACGATCATGTTGCCGAGCAACACGGTTATCACGGCCTGCCACGGCGACATGCCCTCCTCGGTCAGGCCGGCGGCAAGCATGTACGACGCGATGTTCATGACCATGCCCACCCAGAGCGCCGCGAAGTGATACCACTTCCAGGTGCGCTGCGCAGGGGTGGTCGGCGCCAGGTCGTCGTTATATAAACTGCTGCTGGCGCCGGCCGCGAACTGCGGGTCGACGGAATGCGCTGTCTGCTTCATCGAGTTGATCTCCTCAAGATCGTTGCGGTCCGCGCCCGGGATCGGCTTATAAAACAGTTCGGGCGTCGGCCGTCTGGGGACGTCTGGTGACAAGCGCTGGTGTTTCGTAAAGCATCTGAACTCTATGCGGCCTTGACGCTTTCTTCAACGTCGGCGACCACACGAGCCGGGTTGTTCGGATGCGTCGTCCAGTTCGCGTACTCGCCGGCGTCCACGCGTTCCATGGTGATGCATTGCTCGACCGGACACACGTGCATGCATAAATTACACCCGACGCATTCGGAATCCATCACCTCGAAATGGCGCTTGCCGTCTTTCTCGCGCATGATCGCCTGATGCGCGGTGTCTTCGCAAGCAATGTGACACAGTCCGCACTGAATGCACTTGTCCTGGTCGATGCGCGCCTTGATGTCGTACTTCAGGTTCAGGTACTTCCAGTCCGTGACATTCTGGACGGCGCGGCCACGAATATCGTCGAGCGTGGCGTAGCCTTTTTCGTCCATCCAGTTGGACAGGCCGTCGGCGAGATCGGACACGATCCTGAACCCATAGTGCATTGCGGCCGTGCAGACCTGGACATTGCCCGCGCCCAGGACCATGAATTCGGCGGCGTCACGCCACGTCGAAATACCGCCGATCCCGGAGATGGGCAAACCCGGCGTTTCAGGATCGCGCGCAATCTCCGCGACCATGTTCAGCGCGATCGGTTTGACAGCCGGGCCGCAGTATCCACCATGTGTGCCCTTGCCGTCGACAGTCGGCATGGGCGCCATGACGTCGAGGTCGACCGCGACAATCGAATTGATCGTGTTGATCAGCGACACGGCATCCGCACCGCCCTTGTACGCCGCCCTTGCGCTCGTGCGGATATCGCTGATATTCGGCGTTAGTTTCACGATGCACGGCATCCGCGTGCCTTCCTTCACCCAGCGCGTGACCATCTCCACGTACTCGGGCACTTGCCCGACCGCGGCGCCCATGCCGCGCTCGCTCATGCCATGCGGGCAGCCGAAATTCAACTCGACGCCATCGGCGCCGGTGTCTTCGACCAGCGGCAAGATCCACTTCCAGTCGCGCTCGTTGCATGGCACCATCAGTGAAACGATCAACGCGCGCTCCGGCCAGTCGCGTTTGACCTCCCTGATTTCTTTCAGATTGATATCAAGCGGACGGTCCGTGATCAACTCGATGTTGTTCAGCCCCGCAATCCGCTGGCCGTTCCATTGCACGGCACCGTAACGCGAACTCACGTTCACCACATGCGGATCGAGCCCCAGTGTTTTCCAGACTACACCGCCCCAGCCCGCTTCGAACGCGCGGTTGACGTTGTAGGCTTTATCGGTGGGCGGTGCGGATGCGAGCCAGAAAGGATTGGGCGAAGTGATACCAACAAAATTGTTGCGAAGATCGGCCATGAGCTGGCTCCATTATCGTGGGGTGTTTATCAGCCTCAGGCTGCCTTGATGGCCGTGGCCGCGAACGACGCACTGATGGCCTCTGCCGCGAGCTTGCCGTCCTGCACGGCCTGCACCGTCAAATCGATACCGCCATGCGCCGCACAATCACCGCCGGCCCACACGTTGGGCAGCGATGTCCGGCCGCCCGAGTCCACGGCAATGCGGTTGCCGTCGAGCGTGAGCAGATCGGCGTCGATAGCGTCGGAAAGGAGGGTTTGCCCGATGGCTTTCAGCACCATGTCGGCTTCGATCACGAAGCGTTCGCCTTGCGGGTTCTCGAACTCGACACCTGTCACCTGATCGCCTGCATTCAGCAACCGCACGGGCCTGGCGTGCGTGATGATCGACACGCCGTTGTGCTGCGCGAACTCGCGCTCCGCCCACGTCGCGCCCATGGTTTCCACGCCGCGCCGGTATGCCATCGTCACAGCTTGTGCGCCGAGCTTGCGGCTCTGTACGGCGGCGTCGATAGCCGTGTTGCCGCCGCCGATCACCACCACGCGACGTCCGACCGGCACGCTTGCGAGGTCCTCGGCCTGACGCACCTGTTCGATGAAATCCACCGCGTTGTACGCGCCGTGCAATGTCTCGCCTTCGAGTTCGAGCGATCGCACGCCCGCGAGGCCGATTGCCAGGAACACGGCATCGTGCTGTTTGCGCAATGCGTCGAGCGTGATATCGCGTCCGAGCATGACATCGTTCTTCACTTCAATGCCGCCAACCGAATAAAGCCATTCCACTTCGCGTTGCGCGAAGTCCTCCACCACCTTGTATGCAGCGATCCCATATTCGTTCAGACCGCCGGGTTTCGCCAACGCATCGAAAATCGTCACGCGATGCCCCGCGAGCGCAAGCTTGTGCGCACATGCCAATCCGGCCGGCCCCGCACCCACTACGGCGATATGACGTCCGGTATCGGCTTCGCGCTTGAACAAGGGCTCGCCCCGGCTCATCGCCCAATCAGTTGCATGGCGCTGCAACGCGCCGATAGCAACTGGTTTGTCATCCTTATGATTTCGGACGCACGCACCTTCACAGAGGATTTCTGTTGGACACACACGCGCGCACATGCCGCCAAGCGGATTCGCGGAAAGGATATCGACCGCCGCGCCTT
>NZ_CAXTGZ010000240.1:0-8472 GCF_964243625.1 uncultured Caballeronia sp. | reverse complement strand
CAGCGCATTTGCATCGAGCGAAATGGCAGGCAAGCCAGGACGCTCACGCTCGAACTGTCCAACGAGCGTGGCGACGAGCCGCTGTGCATTGGCTGCCGATCCGCCGTTGCCGCACGCGAGAATGCGCGAACCGTTGGCAAGCGCGCCGAACAACACGTCGATGGCGGCGGCAATGGGAAACGCAAGCGCATCAGTTGCTTCGCGTTGGACGGCCGCGCTTTCGCGGAAATGCTGCTGGATTCGTTCGACGGACATCGACTCTCGGTTAACGGCCGCGACCAGGCGCGGTGATTCAGTGATGGGTTACGTCGGAGGTTTGCGAGCCCGGCGTCCTGGCACTTCGGGCTCCGCGCAGTTTACCGCACTCGTTGTCCCCCATACTCAAGATACACACGGCTTGCGCTAGTTATCCGCACGAAAAGCATCGCGCAGCCAGACGATACGGCCCGCGTCGAACGCGATCACGTCAAATCGGCACGCGGGCAACGCGCCGCGCCAGGTCATCAGATAATGCTGCGCCGCGAGAACCAGCCGCCTCTGCTTGTGTGCGCCGATGCTTGCCGCCGCAGCGGCAAACTGCCGGCTGCGCCGCGCCCGCACCTCTACGAACACCAACGTGCGCGCGCTGCCGATCTCACGCATCACAAGATCGATCTCGCCGCCGCGACACGTGAAATTGCGCGTGACAAAGCGCAGCCGCTGACGCTGCAAATACTCCAGCGCGCGCTCCTCGAACGCGCTTCCGATCGTTTTCGACACCCCGTTCCCCAAAAAGTTGTATCGGATCGCGTGGCACAATGCGTTCTTCGCATGCCGCCCGCCCTCATGACTCCACTCTCCGAACTTGCCCAGGGCCAGCAGTTTCCGGCTGGCGCGCTCTACATCGTCGCGACGCCTATTGGCAATGTCGCGGACATCACGGTGCGCGCGTTGCACGTGCTCGGCCTGGCCGACCGGGTGGCCGCCGAGGACACGCGCAACACGTCGCAACTGCTCTCGCGCTATGGCATTTCGAAGCCGACCATAGCGGTACACGAGCACAACGAGCGCAGCGCCGCCGAGCACGTCATCGCGCATCTGCGTAATGGCGAACGTATTGCATGTGTCTCCGATGCTGGCACGCCCGGCATATCGGACCCAGGCGCAAAACTCGTCGATGCCGTGCGCGAAGCCGGCTTTCCCGTCATCCCGTTGCCAGGCGCAAGCGCGCTCACGACCGCGTTGAGCGTGGCGGGCGCGTGGGTTCACACCTTCTCGTTCATCGGCTTTCTTGCGACCAAGACCAAACAGCGCGACACGCAACTGCACTCGTTGCTCACGCACGTACCCGCGCTCGTGTTCTACGAAGCACCGCATCGGATAGTGGAGACGGTGCAGGCGCTTGAACGCGCGTTCGGCGGCGATCGGAAACTGCTGATTGCCCGTGAGCTGACCAAGTTACATGAGAGCATTCACCAATGCACCCTGGCCGAAGGGCCAACGTGGTTAGCCGCCGATGCCAACCGGCAACGCGGTGAATTTGTACTGGTGGTGGAAGGGGCGCCGCAGCAGGAAGCCGCCGATGACGCGCACGACGCGTTGCTCGAGACCTTGCTGCAAGAATTATCGGTCAGCAGTGCGGCGCGGCTCGCGGCCACGTTGACGGGTGCATCGCGCAACGCGTTGTACACGCGCGCGCTTGCGATGGACAAAGCGCGCAGCGGTGATCAGGACGCGGAGGAATCGTCCGTCGAATAGAAAACGGGCCGTTGCAATAACGGCCCGCTTGTTTGTGATGCTCGGCAGATCAAGCCTATCAGTCAGTCGAAGAGAGCGACGCGAGCGATTGCTCCCGCGCCAGTCGCGCTTCTTGCTGCGTCAGCCCTTCGATCTTCACTTTTCCAATGCCTGCGCCACGCATACCCAGCGCAGCGGCCGCCGCATAGGACAGATCGATTACACGGTTTCCGACGTACGGGCCGCGATCGTTGATCTTGACGACCACCGACTTGTTATTGCTTTGGTTGGTCACGCGAACCCACGAAGCCAGTGGCAACGTGCGGTGCGCCGCGGTCATGGCGTGCATGTCGTAACGCTCGCCGCTGGCGGTCTTGCGGCCATGAAAACCACGGCCATACCAGGATGCGCGGCCCTGCTGCTCGAAGTCGCCGACATTCGGACCGGCGGTGATCGGCTCTGCATTGGCAAGCGAGGACGCATCGGCCGAATGATCGGTAGACGATGGAATCGAGTTCAGCCGGGAATCGTAAGCCAGCGGTGTTGCGGCGTGAGGGGAACTGGACTTCGGTGCTGCAGCGTTCTTCGTGACCTGCGTTCCGGTGTTCTGGATGCCGGCCTGATCGCCACCGCTCGGTGGCATTGCGCAACCCGTGAGGATTGCTGCGACAAAAAGACTCCCGAAATGCCGAGTGAGTCGTACATTCATAGACGTGTAATCAACGGTTCGAGCCGCCTGTTCCGTCTGCTATTTCTCAGACGGTATTAGACAACTCAAGGCTTTCCGCGCGACAGCAGACGTCGCTCGAGAATTCGACCGACGCGCGTATCCACGGGAACGGCGTACCTCGCCGCACAAGCCCGGTTAGTTTTCACGTCTGGCGCAACCTGTCCCCGGCAGCCTGACCAGACCCCACATGCCGCCATCGAACGTGGCAAACACGTTCTTGCGCGATAAACAGCACAGGAACGGCGGCGTAGGCCCCATCCAGCGTTACGGCAGCTAAGGCCATGAGCGGGTGCTTCGCACCCGGCTGGACAAGACGTGCACATCGATCGGAATCGATGCTTGATTGCGATTTCAAAGCGATTTGCTTCGAACTGCGTACTTGATGGCAATTGTAGAAAGCGCTGATGGCGCTCCCAACCTGCCCATTGATGGCATGCTCAAACCATGCACAAGTGAACCGATTATACCCAAAAGCTCCAGCCGACCCTCCATTCAAGCACAATTTGTTACTCATTCTCTCTGGGAGCGTAAAAATTGCGGATTTTTCCTAATTGTTGCGCACGCGTTAGATCGATCGGCCAACGCTGCATGCGCAGCCGCAGCCATTGTTTACGCCCGCTACAATGAACGTTTTACATGCT
Source organism: uncultured Caballeronia sp. (assembly GCF_964243625.1). Lineage (NCBI taxonomy): Bacteria > Pseudomonadati > Pseudomonadota > Betaproteobacteria > Burkholderiales > Burkholderiaceae > Caballeronia > uncultured Caballeronia sp. The sequence continues at coordinate 5,385 of NZ_CAXTGZ010000240.1, read as the reverse complement.
GGTTGCTATCCATGAAGGTCACCCTGATTCCTGTGACACCCTTTCAGCAGAACTGCTCCATCGTTGTGTGCGAGGCAACCGGGCGCGCAGCAATCGTAGATCCGGGCGGGGATGTCGACCGGATCATTGAAGCGGTCGCCGAACTCGACGTAACCATTGATAAAGTGCTGCTTACCCACGGTCACCTCGATCATTGTGGCGGCGCCAAGGCAATCGCCGATCACTACGGCGTCGTGATCCATGGCCCTCACAAGGAAGACGCTTTCTGGATCGACCAATTGCCCGAGCAGAGCAAGCGCTTCGGCTTTGGCGAAGCCCAGGTGTTCACGCCCGAGAGGTGGCTGGAAGAAGGCGATACTGTTAAGTTCGGCGAAGAAATCATGGAGGTCTATCACTGCCCGGGGCATACGCCCGGCCATGTGGTGTTCTTCAGCCGCGAAAACCGGCTTGCGCTGGTAGGTGACGTCCTGTTCGCGGGCTCGATCGGACGGACCGATTTCCCGCGCGGTAACCACGCCGACCTCGTGCGCTCCGTACAAGAAAAACTCTGGCCTCTCGGCGACGACGTCACGTTCGTGCCGGGACATGGTCCCACTTCAACGCTAGGCCACGAACGCCGAACCAATCCCTACGTCGGCGACAGGAAAACTGCATGAGCACCGCCATCCCTGAAATCTATGTCAGCACGGATGTCGAAGCCGACGGCCCGATTCCGGGTCCTCATTCGATGCTCAGTTTTGCATCGGCGGCTTATACGGAGAACAAGGAATTGATCGCCACGTTCTCGGCCAATCTGGAAACGCTTGAAGGCGCCGCGCCTCACCCAGTCCAGGCCGCGTGGTGGAAGACGCAGCCCGAAGCGTGGGCTGCGTGCCGGACGGATCTGCAGCAACCACTCGCCGCAATGCAGGCTTACGTCAAGTGGGTCGAGGCGTTGCCCGGCAAGCCCGTGTTCGTGGCGTACCCGGCGGGTTTCGACTTCACCTATATGTTCTGGTACATGATGCGTTTCGCCGGAAGCTGCCCGTTTTCGTGGTCGGCGCTGGATATCAAGACACTCGCTTTTGCGCTCACCGACCTCCCCTACCGGAAGGCCATCAAGCCGCGCTTGCCCAAACACTGGTTCGACGAACATCCGCATACTCATGTGGCGCTGGACGACGCCATCGAACAGGGCGCGCTCTTCTGCAACATGCTGGCCGAGTTGCGCGCTCAACGCGCCAGGCTGGCATCGCTCAAAACCGCCGGCGAAACGACCGGCGGCAACGGCGACGAAGCACAAAACGCGCAGTCTGGGCAATGAGTTAGGGAATATTGCTCACGACAGGCGTTTGACATTGCGCATCCTTTCTGCCACCTCTACTATTGGAGTTGGTAACGGCCGAAAGGAGGCGCAGTTGACTCTCGATACGTTCTCACAAAAAATCCTGCGACTCCTGCAGCTCGATGCCCGGCGTTCGGTCCAAGAAATTTCCGATCAAGTGGGGCTCTCCAGCACCCCTTGCTGGCGGCGCATCAAGGATATGGAGCAATCAGGTGTGATTCAGCGCTACACGGCGCTGCTCGATCGCGAGAAACTCGGCCTGCATGTTTGCGCGCTCGCGCATATCCACCTCACTCGACATACGGAGGGCGGCGTCGAGCAATTCGAACGCGAGATCATCACGTGTCCTGAAGTCACCGAGTGCTACAGCACCACAGGCGAAGCCGATTACATTTTGAAAATCGTCGCGCCCGATATCAAGTCGTACGACGCATTTCTGCATGACCGCATTTTCAAGATCCCGGCGGTAGCGCAGGTTCGGACCAGCGTAGTACTTCGTGAAATCAAGTTCGATACCCAATTACCGCTCTGATCACGCGGTAGTAACTCAGCCAAGCACCCGGCCGTCTTCGAGCGGCCGGGCTTGCGGCGACAACTCCGGCTGCACACTGCGGGCAAGTCGGATCTGTCGCACGCCAAGCTCTTTCCTGAGGGTATCGAAATCTATCTGTCTCAGCTTCCCGATCTGAGCATCGCTTGAATCGGAGGGAAGCAGCACATCGATTTCAAACCCGCTGCTCAGATAATGCAAGTTGAGTTGATCGAAGCTCATTCCCTGCGCACGCAGCAACCCACTCACAGCATCGCTCACCGCAGAGCGCGTTGGCAACCGCGCAGGCGGCGGGCTGATGTCGTCGTTTTCCGGGTCGACATGAATCAACGCGTCGACCACGCGCGTATTCGTGAGCAAGCGCGCTCGCGCCGATTCAGCGATGTAATGGCCCTCGGAAACCGAGATCAGCGGATCGACCAGAATATGCGCATCGACTTGAGCAAGGTCACCCATTTTTCGTGTGCGCAATTCATGGACGTCGCGCACGCCTGGCGTTCCCATTAACAAGATACGCAGTTTTTCGGATTCAGCCTGGTCGAGGGCGCGATCGGACAAATCCTGCAGAGCGTCCCATCCGAAGGTCCAACCCATTCGGGCGACCATGAATCCCACGATTGCGGCGGCGATAGGATCGAGCAAGCGCCAGCCCGCCATGCTGCCGATAATCCCGATTCCCACCACTAATGACGACGCCGCGTCCGAACGTGCATGCCATGCATTTGCAATGAGCATGGCGGATCGGACACGTTCGGCCGCACGCAACATATAACGAAATAAAAGTTCCTTCGAAACAAGGACGATGACTGCAACCACGAGTGCACTCGCATGGACCTGCGGAATGTCTTGGAGATTCGTGATGCGCTCGCCGGCACGCCATAACATTCCGATGCCGACCGCAATTAACAATGCGCCGAGAAATAATGAAGCGACTGTTTCATAGCGGCTGTGCCCGTAATTATGGTCATCGTCCGGGGCCGCAGCACTTCGTTTGTTTGCCAGCAATACGACAAAATCGGACACAAGATCGGCCAACGAATGAACACCGTCGGCAATAAGCGCCTGGGAATGAGCAAATACGCCCACAACGATCTGCGCACTCATCAGAACGCAATTGAGCGCGATGCTGGTAAAGGTTGTTTTACGCGCGACCTCATGCTTCTCAGCGGTGCGCGCTGTTGATAGCGGCATTTCATTGCTCGGAGTGTTTGTACGAGCAATCTTACCAAGGCGAACGGGAAACGGGATCGCTAAACGACCATAAAAACCTTTTAAATCATCGATTTAAAAGAAACGCGACGCGTTCTCAGTCAGCCGCCCATATCATCCGGAAACAAAAAAGCCGCACTGCTTTGCAGGTGCGGCTTTTTTAATATGAAAAGACCTTACTTCTGGATCAGAAAATTGTCGCGTTCCTGACCGGCAATCCACTTTGGGGGCTTACCGCGGCCCGACCATGTGCTACCGCTATCCGGATCACGATATTTCGGCGCCACGCCAGCGCGCGGACGTGCTGCGTTTTTCAGATTCTTACCGCCGCGACCACCCGCCAGTTCGGCAAGCGTGATCCCGTAGTCGGTCATTTTCTGCTTGATTTCATTGAGAACTTCAGCGTATTCCCGCGACTTCGCTTCTTCAATCTGTCGCTCGAGATTTTCGCGCTGCGCGAGAAGTTCCTTGTAAGACGTCATGATGTTTTCCTTTGGTTTGCAGTGTACGAGTCAAGTGCCCGCTTGGGGTTATATTGTAAAGCCTCTCAATGGATCGCAGATTAACACAACCACGGCTTTATGCGTGTTTCAACACACTCGATCTAAATCGATTCAGCCAAACGGGTGTGGGTAACATTTGGTGCGATTCTTTAAATGGTCCGCACTTTCCATTCATCCAACTTACATCTTTGAATGAATGCGGAAAATCTTTCACAAAATGGGAATACTCTTAAAACGAGTCGCTTAAACCTTCCATCCGATGCGAGCTTGCGCTAGAAACCCTCCAGACAATGAGCGTTTCCTGTAATCAAGTGACATAACAGCACGCGTCTGCATAGGTTTGCGAGGTCTGGAGTTCAGACAATCACCTATGCCGTTCAATACAATCGATCAGCGCAGCATTCAATTCGGCTTGCGTGTCTTTCGGTTTATCAAAGGTGAAACGATTGCGCACGCCTGAGCTTCTTAGATCACAACCGTATTTGTCGACGCCGATTAGTTCAAGTTCCGGCGGCCGCAACGAACAATCGGAAAATAATTCCAGCAGGTGCAATTCATTCTCTTCGGATATTGCTTCAGATTCATCGAGGGCAGTTCCGTCCAGCCAGCCCATTGCGCCAAACCCGCCTATATAACGCATGCGTTCAACTGACATTACCCAGAAAGTGAAGTCGCCCAGTTCGAGATATCGGGCAGCATCAGGGTGATATCGAAGATAACGGCGCGACAGTTCAGACATGGATTCTGCCGGGGCTTGAGAAAAAGAACCGAGCATTGTCAGACGCTGGCCTTCGAGAACGGCATCGCTCGCTGAGTGAGCTATGAGAAAACCGGCTCGCGCATCCGACTGAAGGTTTCGCGTGTGTTCGGCCAGATGGCTGATCAAGACCATCGGCACATGCGCCGATGTAGGTGCGAAGGGCAATGCCGTGGGATAGGGATAACCGTGCGGCTCGCGGGAATGTGTGGCGAGCGTGCCACTGGACGCCTGATGCAACAAATGCAACGGCGCGTGCGACGGAATATTCAAGGCGAACCTCATCAGGAAGCCAAACCAGGATCTCGATGTGTTCAGACAAGCGTATCGACAACGCGTTCGATAGAATCGAAAGCTTCGTCGGGTAAATAATTGCATCAACGTTATTGAACCGGCCTTCAAAACGAAGATATAACGAGAGCGAGTTCCGTGTCTGAATCAGTTTCCAGCGCCCCCGCCGCCAGCTCCGATACCGTACAAGCCGCGCACAGGAGGCTCCCGGCCAGGAAGCGTGAGCGCGCCCGGTACGCCACCATGGCCGTTTTCTTCATTGCGGGGATGTTGTACGCCTCGTGGGGCGTCCATGTTCCCACCGTGCGCGATAAGTTTCACCTCAGCCCCGGCGCGCTTTCAATCGCGTTGCTGGCGGTCGCCGCAGGCTCGATCATCGCAATGCTCACAAATGGCCGGTGGATCGGCCGTGTCGGGACGCGCCGCGCGTGTCTGGCAGGCGGTATCGGCATGACGGTGTTTGGGGCGCTCATTCTAGTCGCGCCGTTTTACTGGCTTCTGGTGCTCGTGCTGGCGCTGTTCGGCTTCAGCATGGCCACGCTGGATGTCGCCATGAACGCCGAAGCAAGCGCCGTAGAAGAGGCGCTCGAGCGCCCGATCATGTCGTCGCTGCACGGCATGTTCAGCGTCGGCGGGATGGCGGGCGCCGCAGCGGGCGGCGCCATGCTCGCCCACGGCCTGCCGCCGGTCGCGCATCTTGCGCTCGCGTGCGTGGTGAGTCTGGTCGTACTGCTGGTATCAATGCCCAATG
>NZ_CAXTGZ010000239.1:6258-8536 GCF_964243625.1 uncultured Caballeronia sp. | reverse complement strand
AAAACGTGATTCGCACGCCGCACATTGGCTATGTGGAGCGCGAAAGCTACGAGTTGTATTTCTCGGCGGCGTTCAAGAACATCCTTGCCTTCGATGCCGGAGACACCTCGAGCGTCGCCAATCCCGAAGCGCTGGTGGGCGGCCGCCGGCGATAACTCAGATTGTCGATATTCCGATGGACGGCTCGCATCGGACGGGGAAGTTGACCGAGTTCGCGAGGAAGCAGAACGCATGCGCTTCTTCGTGCAAACGCTCGGCCAGCTTCACGTCGCCGCCTGCGCCGATCAACACTTGCGGGCGCAACACGACATCCGTGAAACGGCCGCTTCCCTGCTTTGTTTCTTCCATCGTGCCGATGGGATCATCCAGATAACCCGTCACCACGATGCCGTTCACCGAGCAAAGGTGCAGGTACCAGAGCATGTGGCACGACGAAAGCGATGCCACGAACAGCTCTTCCGGATTGTGGCGCGTGGCGTCGCCGCGAAACGCCGGATCGCTCGATCCTTCAATGGCCGGCTTGTTTGCGGCACGGATCAGATGATCGCGCGAATAGGCGTCGTAGCTCGACGTGCCTGAACCCTGATCGCCGGTCCAGGCAACTTGCAGCGTGTACTTATGTTGTTTGGCCATACGATGAAGCTCCCGTTCAGAGTTGCGCCGCCGCGCTCAGCACCCCGGGCAAACGCATGAGAAATTGCTCGCCATCGGCGCGGCCCAGGTCGTACGCGGGCCGCATCAGCGCCGGACTCGTATAGTCCCACGATGAAATCGGCACCTTCCGCGACGGTTGCACATAGACGCGGCGCTGGTCGCGGTTCTCGCCGTGCTCCACCACGAACATGCGCGGGCGCGGATACACGCGCGTCACCATCACCAGCACCAATCCCGGCGATGCATCCAGCGCACCTACCGGCACGTTATCGACCATGCCGCCATCCAGAACGGGCCGGCCGTTGCGCCGCAATACCGGCGTAAAAGGCGGCGTGCTCGACGACTGCAGGATCAGATCGGCGAGATCCTCGACCGTCGCGCACTCTTGCGCGCGCACGAATTCCGGATGGAAACCCAGCGCTTGCCCGAGCGTCGGATGCAGCTTCTTGCGCACGTATTTTTCGATGTTATAGGCAATCAGCCCCGCCGCCACGGCGCTGCGTGCGCCGAGCCAGCGCGGCAAATGCGACACGCCGATACGAATCTCCGGCGCATCCTTCAGCGATGCAAACTCGGCGCCGTAGATATCCAGCAACGCCTGCCGGTATATCCGATAGTGCGGGAACACCGATTCCCCGCGCAGCAAATTGCCCCAATACGCGTTCTTCGAATTGTCGCGCAGCACGTGCGAGTAGTAGTCCATCACCCATTCCGAGTGATTCGTGTACAGCATGCACGCGGTCGCCGCGCCAGCCGAAATGCTGGTGATGACGCGCGGACGCAGCTTGAGTTCCGGCTGGACGACGTCCCAGAAACCGGCTTGCCACCAGCAGCGGTTGCCGCCGCCGGCGAATACGACTTGATCGAACATGGGTTTTTTAGGCGATGAGCATGACAGTGGTGGTGGCGTGCGCGGCGAGCGCGCCGGTTTCATCGTGGAGTTCGATTTCGCCGAAAACCAGATTGCGCCCGCGACGCAAGATGGTTGCGGTGACCAGTACATCGCCGGATTTCACCGGGCGCAGGAAACTCGTGGTCAGGGAAACAGTGGTCATAGGCTGGAAACCGCCAAGCGCGTGGGAGATGGCGACGATCATGGCGGTGTCCGCCGCAGCCATGAAGACCTGGCCGCAGATCACGCCGCCCGCGTGGCGCAGTTTGTCAGCGTGCGGCAAGCGCAGCGTGACGCTCGCGTCCGAAACGCTTTCCGGCGATAAACCCAGATCGCGGATCCACGGCGCGAAGGTGGAATCGAGCAAGGCGCTGATAGCCGAATGGTCCATGATGCCGAGGTGTTTTTTAGCACGGCCGTTCGCCGCAGGAACGCCATGATAACGGTTCCCGCCATCGTTTTTTGAGACGTTCGATGAACCGATACGCCATGTTCGATGCTGCTTTGCAGCGTCATTGGGAAAGATTTTCGGATTCTGGCGCACCGACAGTTGCATAACCCGAGAAAACGTCGCTATAATTCGGATTCAGTTTTTCCGGGGCGTTAGCTCAGCTGGTAGAGCAGCGGACTCTTAATCCGTAGGTCGACAGTTCGAATCTGTCACGCCCCACCAAGAATTCTAAAAAGCCGGTTAGCGCAAGCTAGCCGGCTTTTTTGTTGTTGGTGCATTTC
>NZ_CAXTGZ010000239.1:0-6248 GCF_964243625.1 uncultured Caballeronia sp. | reverse complement strand
TAATCGGCGCGCACGCCCTGTTTCTCTTTTTTGCAATTTCTCACAATGGCGGCCCGCCACGCACCCCAGAATTACACGCTTGCAATTCATGGTTTAGTTCAGCGGGAGGCCGAATGCATGCCATTCCAATAAGTTACAACGACCACATCCTGATGCCGCTTGCTGCGGGCGAGCGCGGGAGCTTTGCATCGATGATCATCGTGACCAAGCCCGACGGCGCGCGCTGGGCGTCCGGCGTGCTTGGCTACTTCAACGAACCGGATGATGCGTGCCGCTTCGCTATTGAATGCGGGAAGGCCGAGGCGGACGGACGAAAGCCGCCGCGCAATCCGAAACCGCTCAGCCGCTCGTAATCATTAAGTACGGAGAGCAACCAAAAAGCCCGCGATGTGCGGGCTTTTTATCTTGGAAGACGCTTCAGTGCTTTTGGTGCAGCCAGCTCATATGATGTGTGTCGAGCCACTCGCGCATGCGCACGGCGCCGTCCGGATTCTCCGGATGATCCCGCCTGTAACGCCGCCCAAGCATGCCCGCTGCACCGATCATGACAGCCAGTCCGATAACGAAGCCAATCATCGATTGCGTCATGGCCGCCTCCTTGTGTTTCACGCCGTCAATACAGTTTAGGTCACGCGATTTGAAATGCGAGACCGACGTAAAAAAGCCCAGACAGTGAAGCTGGGCAAATCCACCGGGATAACCCGTTGGAGGAGGTTCTGTGTCAGGACCTGATTTGTAGGACTTCAACGCGGGAAATCCTGTCGAGCGCTTCGCAGCGATCCGTGACCGAATTACTGGCCCATGTAGACCGAGCGGACGCTGTCGCCGGTTGCCGTATGAACATTCGAACCGGAAGCGGACGCGCCACTCGACACGCCGCCGTAGCCCGTCTTTGCAGCGTTTTGCGCGGCCACACGTGCTTCTGCGGCCTGGATGTTCGCGGGGTAATCGTAGTCGTTCGCCGTCGCGGGGTTATAACCAGCGGCTTCGATCTGGACCAACTCGGCCTTCACTTGAGCGCGTGTGAGCGGCTGGTTCGACTGAGCAAACGATACTGCCGGGACAGCGAGGACTGCGGCTACAACAACGGCTTGAATGAGCGATTTCATGATGCTTACCTCCGACTTTTGTTTTGCCGCGAGCGACCCTGCTCGCGTTCTATATTTAGAAGTGTAGGTAGGCGGGGTCTGAAAATTAAGCGCTGAGTGCGCAAGAGATTATTGTGGGATTGGGGGTAAACCCTACGCTTACACTGCCGCTACGGCGGTCTCCGTGTTACTTGCTCGCTCTGCCGGATTGAAGAATCGCACCGAGGCGTGCCTTGAGTAGCATTAAAGCAAACTTGCTGTTGGTCGTGAAGTAGCGCTTCCACATGCGCCTTGGCTCTTGTCCCACACGATAAGCCCATTCCAGTCCACTATGCTGCATCCATTCGGGCGCGCGACTAACCTTGCCAGCAACCACGTCGAACGTACCGCCCACACCCATTACAAAGTCGACTCCGAGGCGGTCCTTCCATCGGTTAATGAAGTTCTCCTTCTTCGGAGACGTGATCGCTACGAAAAGCAATCGCGCGCCGGAGTCACGGATCATTTCTACGACTCGCTCCTCATCGTCCCAAAAGTAGCCGTGGTGATAACCGGCGATCTGCAACGCTGGATATCGCTTGGACACGACCTCGGCCGCTCGCGTGACTACTGCGTCAGTTGCGCCAAGCAAAAATACAGGAAGCGCTCGTTGCGCTGCCATTTGCAAAAGCCGCTCAAACAAGTCCACACCCGCCACTCGCTCGGGAACATCAAAGCCCAGCATTCTTGCGCCCCACACGACACCCATTCCGTCAATGTTGATAATGTCGCAAGCTCGGACCGACTCGGCCAGTTCCGCGTCGGTTTGCAAATGGACAAGCTTCGCAACGTTGACAACGACATGTTGCGTAAACTGTTTTTTCTCGACTCTCGAGCTAATCCATTCCACGGTCTCGCTCATCGTCGCAACGTCGACCGGGCAGGAAAATAAATCAATACGGTTCATCGTGTGTTTTCGTGATATTGGCGGTCCGATAAACCGAAGGGTTCATCGCGTCGACGTCGCTAAGGTGTAATTGGTCGGTGTCGCTGGAGGCGATACTTGATTGCTCTAACAACTGCAGGAAGCGCTTAACGCTGCGAAACGTACACTGGCCCAAAAAACATTGTTATTTGATTAACATCTGAGGGCTGCGTCAACCAGGCTGATTTATATAGCCCGATCTTGAGATATGCGCTTTGATCGTTCAGGTAGGCGTTCGGTACGCCTTGCATGGCGTACACCGAGCGTCCGTCTTTATATAGCTCGAGTGAGGAGTGCGTACCGGTCTCGTCCGGCACGTACCGCAGCGCCCAGTTAACCCATTTCCCCTTATCGACGTCAGCGCAACAAATCGAGATCGCACCAGAGACTGCTGAAGGATTGAGTCCTCCTCGTTGAGAAACTACATACTGTGTTCCGAGTATGGTGAGTGCGATAGTCGGCGAGCCCGCAGTTGAGGATTGGTGAATTTGGGTGATGATAGCGAGCTGTTTCGAGTCAAACTCGAAGTCCAAGGGGAGGAACGTACTCCACCGAACCAAATAGTCCCGGCCCTGCGCGAACTTGACGGGTGCCGGCAATAACAATTCAGCGCGTGGCGTACCATTTGCGACATTCGCAAAGCTTTCGTCGCGGCTAATGCTTACCCGGAGGGCGTTGCGCCCTGATACGACCGGATCCGCTACCACACTTACATCCAAGGGATTGGCTTGAACCCCGATTGCCTTGTCTATGCCGTTTTGCCAATTAGCGACATAAATTGGTTGATAAGTACTAGCCAGGATCTGGGTGGTCGGATCACTCCAATCTACGCTCGGACTCTGCGCTTCGGCGACGCCGCAGAAGAGCAGACCGGCTGCGGCAAAGGTACATGCAAAGCTCTTTATTTTTTGCGTGTGCCTTGCTTCTCTGTTTTCTGGATCAGCATTGAAACAGGATTCACCGGAGGCATTCGTTGCGCTCAATTCCGCCGCATCTACAAACTCTCGTATCGCTTTATTGGTCTGAATAGCCGCCCGAACAATAGCGGAGAGAGTTCTCGATTGCGGTGCGGCCTTCACCCGGCGAGCCTGGGGCCGACTCGCATCGACATCCACTTTAAGAGTGTTTGGCATTCCCTCCCTTCCAGCGATCGATTGAAACGGCGTAGCAAGCAGCTCTTTCCATCTCATGCGCATTGTTGTCCTCTCTTTTTTACTGCGACGTCCCGGTAGCACTGAATGTACTGACTGACGATGGTTCCGGTCGAATAGAGTCGGCGAGCCCGCTCCAGACCAGCCAAGCCCATTTTTCGAGCACGATCCGGGTTCTCAACCAATGTTTTAATAGAACTGGCGAGCGCCTCGGGCGCCCGTGACTCGACCAAATATCCAGTGACGCCCTCTTCGACGAGATCAAAGAAGCCTCCCGTTCTAATGCCGATAACCGCGACGCCCGAAAACATGGCCTCAAGCGTCACGATGCCAAATGACTCACGATGACTTGGAAGGCAGAAGACTAGGGCATCACGATAGAACTCTAACTTTTCGGCTCCGCTGAGCCATCCCACGAAAGTAACGCGGTCCCCAATCCCGAGGTCCTCGATCATCTTCGTCCAGGCACGACTATCGCCAGTCCCAGCAAGCCTGAGATGGACTAGACAACCCTCATCTTTGAGCAATGCCATCGCGTTGAACAAATCCGCAATCCCCTTCTCCGGAACAAAACGAGCTGCGAACGCGATATAAGGGGGAGCGTTTGACTCGCGCCGTGAGGTCTTGTTGACCCGATCCGCTGCGGTTTCGGCTTCGTGCGCACTGTTACCGATGGTATAAATTCCGCGGTTACCGCCTCTTTGTCTCGCCAAGTCTTTGCTCATTTCTCGGGATACACCAATAGCAGCATCAGCGCCTCGAATGAACTTGGTCACCGCCGAGGCAACTACCGGGCCGGCGCTCGCGCGAAATCCGTCCAAATCACTCGCATGCCAGTGAAATAACTTTTTTTTCCCATCAATCGCGCAAGCGAATATAGGACAAACTTTCGGTAAAACGATCCTTTCGCTGAAACGTGGAAGTGCACGATATCCACTTTCTTGCTTAAGGCGAACACAAACCGCGGAATGTCAACCAACCCGAAGAACGCGCAATCCAAAGGTCTTTTAAACCCGCGCGTTTCGAAAAACCGGAGCGAAATGCCCTCGTTTTCAAAAAGCATCTTGCGTGCAGCCAACTCGCTCAACACAGACGCAACTCCGCCGCGTTGTCCGAAGCCGGGCCCAACATGAAGTATGTTCAAGCGCGTAGTCGGCGCCGTGTGGACCATGGGCTTAACGTCAATTTGCGCCATCGTTCTGTCCGAGCATAAGTAAAGCTGAGTTGTTCGATAGAGCACTGCGCTTCACAACCACAGCAATGACCGCGAGAAATGGAGCGACAATTGCTGAGGTGAGCACATGCCCGGCCGTGAAAGCGATAATGATCAAGACAAAGAAAAATAACTTGCCAAATCGGACGACTGGCGAGCTTGAACGATGAATAAACTGTCTGCCAAGGTCGTATAGGTATAAACAAAATACCGGGAAGCCGAGTGCCAGCATCAAGTCAGGACCATCAATTTCGATTGGATAGCGTACGGTCGGATAGCCACCCGTCAGTAGCGCGACAAAATTTTGCTGCGCAAGATCGTTCCACACATTCGCGAATTTTAAGTTCCGACCGGACATCAAGATTGTCAGAAGCTGGTCTTCATTCGCTCGGTCGTGGTGATATGCAAAATAATTTATCGAAAGGTCCGCCGCCTGCTGGACCGATGGAACCGATAGATAGACCGCGAACGCAACGCCTATGAGCAGCATGACCAGCGTCGCGGCCCGAAGCGTTGCCTTAAGAACTCCGTATCGAGCATACGAGTAGGCGAATATTACGCCCAACGCACCTACCATTGCTCCCTTTGTACCTACTAGAAACGATGCGGTAAGCAGTATTCCTACAAACAACCCGTCGGCAGTGTTCCATCCGTTTCTTAAGACCCTTAGACATCCATACGCAAGTCCCGCCATCATGAGAGCAGACGTTTCATTCTGCGCGTAGACAATTCCTTTGTAACCCGCGCGAATGTGAGTTTCACCGCGATAACTCCGGAACATCTCTATCGAAAATATCGCTCCCGCGACAATGGATAAGGCGTAAATGATGAGAACCGCGCGAATCAAAGGCTCAAGCTTGGACAATTGCCGATCGCTCAATCCGCATAACGCTGCAACGTACACGAAGAAAGAAAACACTTTCAGAATGACGATGATTTCTTCAACGAATTCATCGCGAGTCATTCCCCCTAACGTGTATGAGCAAGTCGACGCTGCAATGGCTAGAGCCACGAGGAATGCGATACGCAGGTTCGACGAGTGCACCTTTCCTCGAAATGTCATCGCGACTAGCAAGCCAACGATAACAATTCCGCGAATGAACAGAGAGTAACGCGCGCCAAAATCGCCACCGACGCTGCCCTTCAGCGCGTACACCGAGAGAAAGTCACCAAGGGGAGACAGCGCGAATCCCGTCACCAGAAAAATCCAGGTCAGAGGCTTGGTGAGATAAGCTATTTCACCGCCACTGCCAGGTCTGCCGGCCCACCGATTGGGCGTTTCGATACTACTCATATTCCGTCCTGTGCATCTGCGATGTACGACGGCGCGACATGACGGTAAGCAAGAAAATGACCGTCCATCGAAAGCACGTACGAACTAAACGTAGTGGCGTCAGCAGCACCTTGTGCCAGCTAGTCCGAGTCGAGGTCGTGAGCGCTCTTCTGTCAGCCTCGATGCTGCTTTCCATCGTCTCAAAAGCTTCCCACACTGCATATGGACGGAGCTCCTTGACACGCATACCTCCGTGGTCACGGTGCCATGGCCAGTCGTCGAGCAACGCATGTACTTTGCCATCCGTATGGGCTATCGCGAGTTGCGCACCGCGTGCGGATATCCAGTATCCGACGGCCCCGGAAGTCCATTGTTTGAATGGAATACCGATGCGCATGCCGCCGACGACATCGACATGCTTCAGAGGCTCGTAAATATAGGTACGTATAGCGGCGGTCCGGCTTAACTTCGATCGTCCAAACAAGATGACGTCTGCAATTAGCCCGAGCAGGTTGTCCGGCGCTGGCTGGTGGCACTGTCCGAGTCGCAGACGCCATCG
>NZ_CAXTGZ010000238.1:0-8568 GCF_964243625.1 uncultured Caballeronia sp. | reverse complement strand
TTCACATTCGGGTTCGCGTTCAGGATTTGCGATGCAACCGCATTGCCTTTATCGATTTCCCAGTCGCCCGATTGCAATGCAACGACCTTCACGCCCGCAGCTTGCATGGCTTGCTTGAAACCTGCCGTGCGTTGCTGCGCATTCGTGGTGGTCGAAACGCCTTCGATAATGCCGACTTCATCGCCCGACTTGAGCTTCTGCTTGGCCAGGTATTCACCCACCTGACGCGCGCCCTTGGCGTTGTCCGGACCCACGAACGGCACGTTCAGGTTCTTGGACTTGAGCACGTCGGTGTCAAGCTTGTTGTCGATGTTCACCACGATGATCCCGGCGTCGACCGCTTTCTTGATCACCGGAACCAGCGCTTTCGAGTCCGCCGGCGCGATCACGAGGGCATCGACTTTCGACACGATCATCTGCTCGACAATGCGGATCTGGTTGGCGGTATCGGTTTCGTCCTTGATGCCGTTCGTGATCAGCGTGAACTTGTCGGTGTTGTGGGCTTGATAGTCCTTGGCACCGGTTTCCATCGTCAGGAAAAACTCGTTCGCGAGCGACTTCATCACGAGTGCGACGGTGGGTTTTTTGGCTGCTTGAGCGAATGCCGATGAAACGGGCAAGAGCGAGGCGGCGGCAAACACCGCGGTTGCGGCGAGTACGCGGCGTCGAGCTTGATTGTGCTTGCGGGTCATAAAGTCTCCGGAGTCCGCTCTTCGGTCTACCGGGTGGCAGCCGCGAGTCGTTTGGTCATTGCGTAGTTGAAACGCGCGAGATTGACGAATTAATCAATCTGAAAGGAAAGTCCTGATGACGGTTCCTCTGGCGCGGAGTATCTGAAAGACCGCTCCCGGTGCTTGTTTAGTTCAAGCGAGGGTGGTCTATCGAGGTCTAATGCTATCCTCGCGAATAGCGATATGCTACCTCTAAAATTGAAAGCGGGCGTTTCGAATATGGAACACGTCGACTGGGACGATCTGCGCATTTTGCTGGCCATCGCGCGTGAAGGCACCATGCGAGCTGCGGCTCTGGCGTGCGATCTGAGCGCCGCGACGCTCTCGCGCCGGCTGACCGAACTCGAAAGAAGACTAGGTGAACCCCTGATTGACCGCGTGCCTTCCGGCTGTACGGTGACCGTGTTCGGGCAACAGGTCCTGACATGGGCCGAGCAAATGGAAATCCTCGCGCATCAGATCGAGCGCGCCGGCGACGTCACCGGTTCTCATGGTCTTGAGGGCACGGTCAGGATCAACGCCGTCGAATGGATGTCCTACATCCTGATGAAGCTGCTCGGCTCCTTCCAGGAAAGATTCCCGGGGCTGGCTATCGAAGTGCTGACGTCGCAGCGCCCTTATAACCTTGCGCGTCGTGAGGCGGACATTGCCATCTGGTCGGAATGTCCGGAGGAAGGCGACCTGTATGTCCGGCGTATCGGCAAGGTGCGCTTTGGTTTGTACGCATCGCGTGATTATTATCTGCGTCACAAGGTGGCGATCAAACGGCGCGAGTGGAACAAGCTCTCGTTCGTGGGATACGACGAGCGGCGTGGCGATCATCCGGCGGCGCGGTGGCTGAAGACCTTGCCGGGCGCGCCGGAACCGAGCCTTCGATGCAGCTATGTCCTCGGCGTCTTCGACGGCGTGCTTGGAGGCTCGGGCCTGGGTGTGCTCGCGCAACTCGCGGGCGACACCACCAGTGACCTCGTTTGCGTCGAACCGCATATTCGCGAGCTTGATCAGGACGTATGGATGGTGCTGCATCCGGCGCTTCGAGGAAGCGAGCGCATACGTGCGGTATCGAATCTTGTCGCGGATATTTTTCGCTGAATTCCTCGGCCTGACGCACTAGTCGTCAAGGGCTAGGCGGCTGCGCTCCTGACCGCTTTACCGCCTAGCAGGCAAACAACGAGCGTGGCTATAACGAGCGCAAACAGCGCAAGCCGAAGGCCAAGGAACCCCGCTGCAAATCCAATCATCGGCGGACCGACCAGGAACCCGGCGTAACCCGCGGTTGCCGCCATCGAGACCCCGACTGCGGGCGTCGATGTCGATCGTCCGGCTGCGCTGAAAATGACCGGGACGATGTTCGCCAGTCCAATACCTACCAGCGCAAAGCCCACGCAAGCGGTGACCACGTTCGGGTATCCAAGCACCAGGGCAAGCCCAAGCGCTGCGATCAGGCCACCGATTGCAACCACTGCACTCGATCCGAGCCGGCGCACGGAGACATCGCCGACAACGCGGCACGCCGCCATCGCAAAAGCAAACGATGAATAACCCAACGCCGCGGCGCTCGCTTGTGTATCGAGTGCGGAGCGCAGGAACACCGCGCTCCAGTCGGCAACCGCTCCTTCGACCAGCATGCAGAGAAACGCGAGGCCGGCGAGTTTCATCACCGCGCCGCTAGGCAGCACGAATCCGCTCGCCGCTTTCTGCACCCGCGGTCCAATATCCCTTAGCGCAAAAACGGCGGCGGCAAGGACAAGCATGGCGATGACTGCATCGGGAATCAGAAGGCCGCCCATCGTGCCGATGCCGTTCACCTGGAGCGCGGCGCCCGATGCCGCACCGAGCAAACCGCCCACGCTCCACGCTGCGTGAAACGACGACATGATCGGCGCGTGCCATTCGCCTTCAATGGCGCTGGCGTGTCCGTTCATCGATACATCCAGTGCGCCGTTTGCCGCGCCCAGGACAAAAAGCACCGCGCAGAGGACCGCGAAGTCGGGTACGAAGGCGGGCAAGGGCAGTGCGATCACGAACGCAAGGCCGAGGAACGCCGTGACGCGTCCGCTGCCAAAACGCGGAGCGAGGCGGCCGGCGAGCGGCATGGCGACGATCGCGCCCAGGGCGAACGCGAATAGTGCCAGTCCCAGCGCGGTATCGCTCAGGGACAAGGCCTCCTTGATGCGCGGAACCTCGACGGCCCACGCGCCGATCCCAAGTCCGTTGGCGAGAAATATGGCGGTTGTGGCGATACGTTCGGAGACGGGTTTCATCGCGCCACCATCACGTTGCCGCAAAGGTTTTCAAATGCACCAAGGCGTTCGGCGGGGACATCTGCTTCCAGGATCAGGTGGTCGATGCCCGACGCAGGCGCTACAAAATAAGGTGCTGCAGTCATCAATTTCTCCGATGTCATTGCTATGGCGACTAGCCCACTCGCTTTTACCATTGCACGTTTCAGTTCGGCATCCTCAGCATCGAATGCGGCGACGCCTTCAGTGGTATCGATCGCGCATGCGCCCAGAAAGCACAGGTCGGCCCTGATTTGCTGGACCTGCAGCAACGCGGTGGCACCGACCGCCCCGGCGCCGCGCGGACTCATGCGCCCACCAACCAGGATTACATCGATACCAGGACGATCCATCAGCCGCGAACAGGCATCGGGGGAGTTCGTCACGACTGTGAGATCCGCGTTATCGGGCAACGCAGCGGCGATCGCGACGTTGGTCGAGCCGGCGTCGAGCAAGATGATCTGCCCCGGCCGGACGATGCTCGCCGCCAATGCCGCGAGCACTGCCTTGCGATCGCCGGCTTCGCGCAGACGCGTTGAACCGGCAGTCGATGCCGGCGATATCAGCAGTGCGCCGCCATAGACGCGCTTGCAGTGGCCGGCATCGGCGAGGTCGCGCAGGTGGCGGCGGATGGTGTGCTCGGATGTGCTGAATTCTGCTGCGAGGTCTGCGGCCAGGACGCGGCCGCGTGAGCGCAGGCGTTCGAGTATCAGCTCGGCACGTTCGTCGGGGAGAAGGGCGTCGGTGGCGTCGCGGCGGGTTCTTTGCATTGGTTGCTCGTTGTCTCGAATCGATCACGAATGAGCGTAATGTAGCGTAAACGAGCAAGAGAGGGCAAATTTTTTGACGGCCTTGAAAACGGGCGCGGAATTAAACGGTTATTCCTGCAATCCTTTCCCCCCGTTCCGGCCGCCCCAGAAAAAACCCCTGCGCACTCGTGCATCCGCAACCCCGCACGAACGCAAGCTGCTCATCGGTCTCGATCCCTTCCGCCGTCGTCGGAATCCCGAGTTCCCTCGCGAGCGCCACGATCCCGCGCACGACCGCCGCCGATTCCCTCCGATGCACCGATTCCCGCACGAACGAGCTATCGATCTTGAGCGTATCGAAGGAAAAGCGGCACAAGTTCGATAGCGTCGAAAACCCCGTGCCGAAATCATCGAGCGCCAGGCCGATACCCATTGCACGAAGCCGTTCCACGTTTCGGCGCGTCGGGCCGTCGTCGCTCATCAGCACGGTTTCCGTCACCTCGATATTCAAACGCGAGGGCGCCATATCGTATTCGCGAAGCACTGATGCCACCAGGTCCGCGAACGTCTCCTCGCGCAACTGAACCGGCGACACGTTCACCGCGACGACCACCGGTTCGCGCCATCCGGCCGCTTCCTCGCATGAGCGCCGCAGCACCCATTCGCCGAGCGGCAGGATCAGCCCTGTGCGTTCGGCAATAGGCACGAACGTGGTGGGCGGCAACTCGCCGCGCGTGGGATGGGTCCATCGGACGAGGGCTTCGCGGCCAGTCGTGACACCGCTCGCGAGATTGACGATCGCCTGATATTCCATGCGCAAGCCACTGCCGAAAGCCTGGAGCGCGCCTTCGAGATCGCTGCGCAAGAGACTCAGGCTGTCATCGGAGGCGTGCGCCTGGGCATCGAAAACTGCAAACGCGCTCTTGCCGCTGCGCTTGACGGCATAGAGCGCGCGGTCCGCGCAGATCAGCAACTGCGGTCCGGTGTCGCCATGCTCGGGGTACTGCGAAATGCCGACGCTGGCGCCAATGCGCACGAGCGCGTCATTGAGCACGAACGGCCGGGCGAGCGTCTTTACTATCTGGTCGGCGAGCAGGCGGACCTCTTCGCTGAGAGACGCATCGTTCGATATGGCGACGAACTCGTCTCCCGCCAGACGTCCGACAATATCGCCCTGGCGTAGCACCGCCCGCAAACGTCTCGCCGATTCCTGCAGCACGAGATCGCCGGCGGCGTGGCCGAGGCTGTCGTTGATCGCCTTGAAGCCGTCCAGATCGATAAGCAATACGGCAAACGATCCGGGGCGCAGCGCGGGTTCGGCATCGGTACGATTGAGCAGCAACTCGCTGATGCGCGCACGGTTGGGAAGCCCCGTCAGGCTGTCGTGGCGCGCAAGACGGTTGCTGGTTTCCTGCGCCCGCAGCATGGCGACCGTGTCCTTGTTGCTGCGCAGTGCGACCGTGAAAAATCCTGCGGCACAGAACGGCGCCTGGAACAGCAGCACGATCTTTCCCGATCCGGGCGACATTGCCGCGCCCAGGCCGAGCAGCGCAAAGATGACGGATATCTGGATCATCACGAGCCGCGGCGTGCCGGCATTGCGCCCGGCCAGTCCACCGACCACGCCGACCGCGCAGACGTTGCCCAACAGAAAGAGCGTCTGGTCGCCGCTGATGTTGCAAAGCAGCGCGCCGAGTCCGAGGAGCGCGCTCCACACAATGCTGGCGACAAGGAAAAGCGACGTGGGTGTAGGTTCGTTGCGCTCGCTGCGCCTGCAGCAAACGGCGATCAGCAACAGCCGCGCGGCCAGAACGACGAGCACGGCCAGCGTCCAGGCCAGGTAGCCCGCGCCCGGGTAGAGATATAACGCCGTCAGACAAACGCTGAGCTCGCAAATCGATGCCATGACAATCGACGTTGTCCTGGTGAAAAGATTCGAGAGCAGGACTTGCCGGTTGTCGGCGCTCAGGTCTTGAGCGGATCCTACGAGCCATTTGAAAAATGGCGACTGCGGTTCGCTGAACGCCATGGAGTGCGCAATGTATGGTGGTTATATGGTTATCGGCGCGACTGGCTTTTTCTGTTGCGAATTATCCCGTGAATTGCGCGTTTCGCTGAGATAAATCTATCCTGACGAATATGCAAGGCGTGGTTTGCTGCGAAGAAGAAACAGATCATGGCGGCTTGCAAACGGCAAAACGGCCGTTCATGAACGGCCGATTTGCGGTTACGTCACGGCTCTCCGACCGACATCACGCCCAGATAGGACTCCAGTCTCAATGCGCGGTCGCGCGTGAGGGACATGCCTTCGTCTTCCTGCATCGGGACGTACATCGTGCCCTGGCGCGTTGCGAAAATTGCCGATTGCGTCGCCAGTTCGGCATCGCGGAAAGTCAGCCAGGACCGCTGCGAAGCCTTCAGCTTTTGTGCGGGCACGGCCGGACGCGTCTTCAGCAAGCGCTGATACGCAACGTTCAATCGATGATCAAACGCCTTGTAGGCGACCGAATAACAATCCGACATGTCCGCGGTCGAGATGGTCTTCGGATTGTTCAGGCACGCGTCCAGCGCGTCGGATGTCTTGTCCCTGGGTTCTGCGGACGCGGCGAAAGCCGATGTTGCTGTTGCCGCGCAGATGCACGAAACCAGGAGCAGCGGGGCGATCCATCGGCCGGGTTCATGAGAGAGCTTGTTGATCATCGAAGCGGGTCTGTTGACATGAAGGATCGCCATTGTGCCGTGCATTTCATGTCGGTCTTAAAACGACGACACAACCAGTCCGCCAATATCCGCAATCGCCGCTTCCCTGCGAGCGGTTTGCGCGCTCGTTTGTGTCAGATAAGCCGTGACGAGCAGCGGCGCGCGTTTGGGCGGCCAGATGATCGCAATGTCATTGGTCGAGCCGGGCGACCCTGTGCCGGTTTTATCGCCGACGCGCCAGTCCTTTGGCAGCTTCTCGCGAATGCGCTTCGCGCCGGTCTTGTTCGCGATCAGCCAGTCCCGCAACTGAGCGCATGAACTTACCGACAACCGGTCCGTCAGCAGCAGCGTGCGCATATTGGCGAGCATGGCGTTGGGCGTGGTGGTATCGCGCGGATCGCCGGGCGTGCTTTCGTTGAGCGTCGGTTCGTTGCGGTCGAGGCGCGTTTGCGTGTCGCCCAAGGTCCGCACAAACGCAGTCAGCGCGGCCGGTCCGCCGAAGCTCGCGAGCAGCAGGTTGGCGGCGGTGTTGTCGCTGAGTGTGATCGCAGCGTCGCATAGCGCGGCAACGCTCAAGCCCGCGCTGTCGGCGTGGTGTTGCGTGACTGGCGAGTAATCGACCAGATCGCTCTTCGAATAGACGATCTTCCGCTTCAGGTCTTCCTCGCCCTTGTCCACGCGCGCCAGTACGAAACCGGCGGCGAGGAACTTGAAGGTGCTGCACATGGGAAACGCTTCGTCGGCGCGCAGTCCGGCGTGGGCGCCTGAACCCGTGTCCAGGACCGAGACACCGAGCCGGCCACTGGTGCTCGCTTCGATCCGCGCGAGCCGTTTGCTTATCTTGTCCGCTAGACCGGCGCCATTGCTGTCTGCGGCCATCGCCCATTCTCCAAACGATGCCGCCACAACACCAGCTAGGGACGCGCCCGCAAGAGCGCCCGTGAATATTCGCCGTGTAACCATTGATCCTCCATTCGTGACGTGAATTGAGCGCTCAATATCGACGGTTTGGATCGCACTGACAAACGATGATAAATTGACGCGCACCCAAGAAAATCTAATGGATCGGCTAAATCATGCGGCCTTATCTCCCTCTGAACGCCTTGCGGGCGTTCGAATCGTCAGCGCGGCATCTGAGCTTCACGCGCGCCGCGCTCGAACTGAATGTCACGCAGGCGGCGGTCAGCCAGCAAGTGAGATCGCTTGAAGAACGGCTTGGCACGACGCTCTTCAAGCGCTTGCCGAGGGGCCTTGGGATGACAGACGAAGGCCTCGCGCTGCGCCCGGTCCTGACCGATGCGTTCGATCGGATCGAAGCCGTCCTCAAGCAATTCGATGGCGGCCATTTCCACGAGGTGCTGACGGTCGGCGCCGTTGGCACCTTCGCGGTCGGCTGGCTGATGCCGCGCCTCAAGTCGTTCCGCGCGGCGCATCCGTTTATCGAACTGCGTTTGCTCACGCATAACAACCTGGTCGATCTGGCAACCGAAGGGCTGGACTTCGCGATTCGTTTCGGCGACGGCACATGGCCGGGTTCGGTCGCGACCAAGCTCTTCGACGCGCCGCTTGCCACCTTGTGTTCGCCGGAGATCGGGCAGCGGCTCGATCAGCCCGAGGCGCTTGCCAACGAGACGTTGTTGCGCTCGTATCGTGTCGATGACTGGACGCGCTGGTTCGCCACCGCCGGCATTGCGCCGCGAACGCTGCGCGGTCCCGTATTCGATTCGTCGCGATTGATGGTGGAAGCAGCCATGCAGGGCGCGGGCGTGGCGCTCGCGCCCGCCGTGATGTTCGAGCGCGAACTGAACATGGGCAGTCTCGTTCGTCCGTTCAGCGTCGAGGTGAACGCGGGCAGCTACTGGCTGACATCAGTGAGAGGAAAAAGCATGACACCCGCCATGCTTTCCTTCAGCAACTGGATTGCCGGCGAAGTCTCGACGGGACACTCATAAGAAACCCATGCCCGATGCCTTGAGCGTGGCGGCGGCGCGCGTCGAACACTCGAGCTTGCGGAATACGCTCTCCACATGCGTGCGTACGGTGCTCGGGCTCAGTTCGAGTTCGCGCGCGGCTTCCTTGTTGCTCGCGCCACGGCTGATGGATCGC
>NZ_CAXTGZ010000237.1:0-8616 GCF_964243625.1 uncultured Caballeronia sp. | reverse complement strand
CGGTGCTCGTCACTGCGATCTGGGGACTGAACTTCTCGATCATCAAACTCGGGCTGAAGTCTGTCGATCCGTTCGTGCTCGCGGGCATCCGCTTCACGTTATGCGCACTGCCAGCAGTGTTTTTCATCCGCCGGCCGAAAGTGAAGCTCTCCTACCTTATCTCTTATGGACTGGTGTTTGGCGTCGGTTTGTGGGGGGTCGTTAACCTGAGCATCGAGGCAGGATTGTCGGCCGGCATCGCCTCGCTGCTCCTGCAGATGAGCGCATTCTTTTCTATCCTGCTCGGTGCCGCGACGTTCCGTGAATCTATATCGAAGTTTCAGTGCGCCGGCTTACTACTCGCGTCGCTTGGCCTGGCTTGCGTGGTCACGCTCACTGACGGCAGCGCGACATTTGCTGGCATTGTTTTGATTATTGCCGGCGCGGCCTCATGGAGCGTCGCGAACATCGTGATCAAGAAATCCGGTACAAACGAGGTGCTGGCGTTTCTGGTGTGGTCAAGTCTGTTTTCGCCAATTCCGTTATTCCTGATCGCCTGGGTCGACCATGGCACCGCGGCCTATGTCCAGACCTTCGCACGAATCGACGGCAGGGCGATTTTTTCGATCTTTTTCCAGGTCTACCCAACCACGCTGTTCGGCTACTGGATCTGGAATTCCCTGCTGAAGAAATATCCGGTTTCGACAGTCGCGCCATTGTCGCTGCTGGTTCCCATCTTTGGCATGCTCGGGTCGATGATCGTGTTCAGCGAACATATCGGCGTAACGAAGTTGCTGGCAATGCTGTTTATCGTGCTCGGGCTCGTGACAGGCCTTTACGGACGGCGGTTGAGCGCCGTTCTGATTAGTCGGCAGATTCGTCCGTGACGCAATGCCTGCCAAAGCCCTGTTGAAACATCCAAGTTCGCATGGCAAGCGACCGCACTGGGTCGAGCGTGTGGGACGAAACACCGGAATCGCAGCACGGAGCGCCAAAATTACGACGCCGCGCGGGTTGAGCTGTACATCCTGCCAATGCTGACAACAACCAACTGTTATACGAATATGGTGAGCTTTCGTAAATTTCGGTTTGCATACTAACTCTCCACTACCATGCGTGCTTAACTCACCACTACTGCGCCGTTGCCGCCCGTCACCATCGAGCGACACATCGTGGTCAATATCGGATAATCATTTCACTAACGACTGATGAGCGCATCCCTTGTGCTTCTGGATGCCGCAAAAACATTGAGGCCTTTAGATACGCATGCCATCATGCCGTTCGAGACCAACGCTTGTCGCAAGGAACATGACAATGATTTCACACGTATTTGTGGGTGTTACCGACTTTGATCGTGCCTTTACATTTTACTCGGCAGTTCTGGGAGATCTGCGACTCCAGTTAAAGTTTTGCGAAAGAGATAAACCATGGGCGGGCTGGATGGCAGAGTCCGCCCACCGTCCTCTGTTCCTGATCGGCCGGCCATATGACGGCGATTCGGCTCGATGTGGAAATGGCCACATGATCGCGTTGCTTGCTCCTGATCGTAGCGCAGTCAATTGCGCGCACGCCAGTGCCCTCGCGACCGGAGGCTCATGCGAAGGCGTACCCGGCTTGAGGCCCCAGTATCACCCGCACTACTACGGCGCATACTTTCGAGACCCGGACGGAAACAAGATTTGCGTTTGTTGTCACGACGCAATGTAGCCGTAGCGAGAAACGCAAGTGCAAGACATCTGCTTCAGCCGTCAACATGACACGCCGCCGCTCTGCTTTTCTTGCGCTCTATAGCGAGACCTAAAAATGGGCGGCGTGAACGATCAGTAAAAGAAACCTTCCGTCCAGCGCTGGAATGAACTCAAGCGTCCCTCGCTTTGACTCTCCAAAGTAGCTCGATCAAACGTGCTGCTTTGCAAATTCATCAATCGCTAGTTTGTATTGAGTCGCGGAAGTTCTGCAAGGTCGCCCTTTTGCGCCTTCCCGACAGTCAATGGTTTAACGTTGCTGCGGCAAGGCGAATACCCATTCCCACAAACGTCGCTCCGACGACGCGGTTAAGCCAGCGGCTTACTGTCGATCGCTTTCTGAAGGAATGCGCCACCATGGCGGCGCAGCATGCCACCACGGAATCATTGAGAAATCCCAGCAATACCATCACGCTGCCGAGCACAAAGAATGCGACGGTTTTGTGCGGGCTGCTCGTTTCAACAAACTGGGGTAAAAACGCGATATAAAAGAGAGCTACCTTCGGATTCGTTACGTTAGTCACGAATCCGCGCAACAACAACGCCCCGAGGGAAACGCGGGGAAGCGGCAGCGCGCGATCGACGACTTGCACGTCGCTTCCGATCAAAAGCGTACTAATGCCGAGATAGATCAGATAGATTGCGCCGACCCATTTGATGACGTCGAAAGCCGATGTCGATTCCGCGAGTAGCGCGCTCAGACCGAATGCGCACGCCATCGTGTGGACACAGCCGCCCAGCGAGACGCCCAGGGCGGAGAAGACACCTGCCCGCCTCCCGTGCGCAATACTGTGTCCGACGACGTAGGCCATGTCAGGCCCAGGGGTGAAATTGAGGAGGGTAACAGCGCCCACAAATAGCGGAAATGCGTTTATGCCGAGCATGATCATCACGATGTTCAGAATTAACGGTGAGAATTCAATATCGGGTGAAGTAAGTCAAGCAACATTGTTAGTTGGCTTGTCGGGTTGTCGGCTTGCTTGGTTGGTCACCTGGCATTGCCAGATGAAGAAATCGCATTTGCTTTAACACTTTTTTCACTTGCATAGGAGAGCCGCCAACGCGGTGACTGCACTCGCTCAAGAATGGCTTCCCACTCTGCCTTCGGTTGATGATATTTGTTGATCGTAATATGCTCTAACGCGATCGTGTTCCAGCCATCCGCGAAGAGTCGACAAACTGCGCTTTCGTCAAAGCATCGCTTCGGCTGTCCGTTCACCAGAAAATAATTCAGTTCGATTTCTTCGCATCCATCGGCACCAAATTTTTATCCGCAGTAGAGTTCAAACGGCATAGCAGTACCCCACCTGGTCGTAGCGCCAATCGCACACGATCCACGATCGACACCGTTTCTTCCCAAGCGAAATAGTGAAGCGACAGACTTGCCAACGCAACGCCCAGGTCTGTGGCATCTTGGGGAAGTGGATCGCGAACACCTCGTCGTTCAATGCTCGCAGAGGGTACTCTGATTTTGATCGCCACTACCGCGGCGCGTCACCGGTCAAAGCCTATCAAGCGCAGACCTGCTTTCCCCAAGCTCGCGGTGTCGTCGCCCTAGCACAGCCGATCTCAAGTATAGGCCGCTCACCGGCGCGCGCAATTATCAATGTCATCCATTGGTCTAGCCAAGGATCGGGGAACATGGAGGCTATCCTTAAGACGGCATTTGAAACGATTTGCGCTGCCCGTTGAAGGACCGGACTGAATCAACGCCGATGTTCTCGGACCGACCGGGAAGGGTCAATCGGCCCACCGCGAAGCAACTATTCACCAGACGCCCGGATCCCCCAGGGGTCAAATGCAGATCTGCCAAAGAAGCTTGATTTATGGAATGACTAGTCTTAATATCGGTCCATGATAAAGAAGCCCTCAAAACCTGCCCCCCTTTCCTCCGCCTCCCCCGAGCGAGGACGTCCTCGCGAATTCAATATTGACCACGTGACACAAGCGGCCGGCCGTGTTTTTTGGGAACAGGGTTATCACGCTACCTCCATCGAGACGCTTTGCAAGTCTACCGGCCTCTTTCGAGCCAGTCTCTATAGCGCTTTTGGCGACAAGCATGGCCTTCTAATCGCCGCTTTCGATCAATATGCCGAAGGTGCGGTATCACGCTTGAGAGAGAGGCTGGAAGATGGAAGGTCTCCGCGCGAAGCCATGCGCCACGCGTTGCTCCACTACACGAAAGTCTCTGCGAGGTTGTCGGGACGGCACGGCTGCTTCATTACGAACGCAGCCGTCGAACTGCTGCCAGCGGACGAGGCGTTGCGTCCGCACATTGAAACGACATTGCGTCGGATCGCAACGTATTTGGCTGCTGCCGTCATTCGAGGTCAGAAGGCTGGCGAATTCAATCCAGCGCTGGATGAGCATTCCGTAAGCACATTTTTATTATGTGTCATCCAAGGGTTTCGAGTTCTCGGTAAGGTGAGTTTCAAAGAGAAAGATCTCATCCCGGTCGTCGACATGACAATGCGCGCCCTGATCTAAAAATTTTTTCTCATTTCTGGAACGATCAGTCATGAATAAGCCAGCACCATTCTTACCGGTGTCATCCGCTCTTGAAACCGCACCTGCTGCGGTCCTCCACGCGAGTTACGGCGGCTACCGAAAAGGCGTACTGTTCTGTGTAGCCGCCACGGTATTGATGGGCATCATGTTCCCTGTCATGACTGACGCGCTCACGCACGTGGACCCGTTCACGTTCACTTCGCTGCGCTACCTGATCGCCGGCGCCGCGTTTCTGACGCTGCTTTTGGTCAAGGAAGGCAGAGGCGGCTTGCGGGCAGACGGGGAATCGCTACCGCTAGCCTGGCTGCTGGGTTCGGTAGGCTTCTGCGGATTCGGCTCGTTCGTTTTTCTCGGACAACAGCTCGCGGGCCCGGAGGGCGCGCTCACCGCGTCCATCATGATGGCGACTCAACCGATGATGGGATTGCTCTTGAATTCAATCGTTCGAAAGAGCAAGCCTCCTGTGTTTTCGTTTATGTTTATCGTAATGTCATTTGCGGGCGTCTCGCTTGTAGTTACAAAGGGAAACGTGGAGGCTTTATTACGCGAGCCACAGCACTTTTCGGCCAACGCGTTAATCCTGATAGGTGCACTCTGCTGGGTTATCTACACCTTCAGCGCATCGCATTTCAAAAGCTGGTCCTCACTGAAATACACAACGCTGACGACATGCCTGGGACTCGCGACAATCGTCGGCCTTAACATATTGCTTTTCGCGTTGCGCGTTGTTCCCGTACCTTCGGCTGCACAGCTATGGGCGATCGCCCCTCACTTGCTGTATATGGGCCCGATTGCGGGTTTCGTTGCAATCCTCTTCTGGAACCTCGGCAACCGGATGCTTACTCCCCTCAATGGCGTGTTATTCATGGATGTATTGCCCATCACGACATTTGCCGTCTCGGCTCTTACAGGCGTGTTGCCCGGTCGTATGCAAATCGTCGGCGCGTGCATGACCGGTGCCGCGCTAATACTAAACAATGTGTATTTGAGGCGCCGTGCCCGGCATGCTCAAGCGGCACGCTGATGCGATTGCAAGGCATCCATACTTGCGGATTGTCCTTGTCAGGCCGCGCTTCTGGTTGCTCGCCCACCCACTTGGACCGCCCCGTCCACGTAGCGAGCCAAGAGCAAACACGGACGTCCGAGCGCATCGCCCTGTAACAGCGTGATGGTCCGTTCAAGTACCGAGGCAAGCGCGCCGCGCCGCCACCCCGGTGGCGGCATCTTCCAAATGCGGCTCCAGATGGTTGAAATTGCGCCCGGCATAAATATCGTTATTGTGATGACAGTATGCAAACACACCCGCAACGCCATGTTCGCGGCTCCAACTGGCAATTGCCTTGAGATCGGGGTTTAAGGCATCCAACGCGATTTGCCCCTTCATCTGTACCAGCAGCTTTGTGCTTCCGACCGATGCAAGTCTGGGAATTCCGATCAGAGCCGTCGGTTCGACGCGAAGCAAACGAGCTGTTTCGGTAACAGCCTGGCTCAATATCGGACATGGTTGCGCCCTCACGCCGACGAAAATACCATGGTCGAAGCGCTCCGCCTCCAGGACATGTCGGTGCATGCCTGTAACGAACTGAGTCCGCCAGCGTTCTGGGTAGCGTTCAAAGAAAACCGCGCTCGCTGCAAGCGTCGCATGCAGGCAAAGAGGGCTGCGCGTATGCGGGTAGTAATAATCGAGTTGCGCGCCAGCAGCATCGGTTTCTACAGATACCGTAGCGTTCGCATCTTGCTGCCTGGCAAACTTCAGCCGTTCCGGTTCAGCCGCGAGGTGCGAGTCCTCGACTACGATCGCTGCGTTGCCGCTCTCGTCATTACTGCCGAAGCAAAGGAAACGATGGACATTCATGAGGTCGTCTTCAAAGTCGGAAATTTGCGCACATCAAGCATGGAGGGTGGCTAAAGCGTCACCTGACCGGCACCTGACGGGTACACCGTCTATTCGATGACACATGCCGTCGCAGCTATTCCTCAAAAACGGAACAAAGCATTACGTCGCAGATGTGCTCAATCAATCCAGTTGTATAACGCGGTGAAGTGAAATCACCGATTCGTTCGCAGCGTCGTAAATGCGATGTCGCGAGACGTCACGGGTTGCCATTTCGCCCGTGCAGCAGGAACGCCGGACGCTGGCTCAAGCGCTCAAAATAGGCGTGCACAGCGGGCAGATCCGGACGCTCCATTGGCGTCATATACCACCGGTTCGTGGACAGTCCCAGCACCACGTCGGCAAGCGTAAAGCCATGACCCGCTGCGAATGCGCCGGTTTTTTCAAGCTGCGCGTCGAGCATCCGCATGTGTCGATTCCAGTTGGCGACGCTCGCAGCAAGCACGTGTGGATCGGTGTGCGCAGGACTTTTGCGAACCAGCGCCATGAAGGCAAAGCGCCACGCGTTGTTCAACTCCGTGGCCTGCCAGTCCATCCATTGCTCGACGCGCGCCCGACCTTCAGGATCCGTCGGCAGAAGGTCGCTTCGGCCGTTACGGCTCGCGAGATATCTGCAGATGCTGTTCGACTCCCACAGCACGAACGACCCATCCTTGATCACGGGCACCATTGCATTGGGATTCAGCGCCACGAATTCTGGCGCTTCAGTCGACCTGAAACCTGAACCCCATTGCTCGTGCTCATAAGTCAATTCCATCTCGGCACACAGCCAGAGCACTTTGCGCACGTTGATGGACAAGGACTTACCGAAGATTTTGAGCATGGTAGTCACCTCTTTAACATGGCCGTTCAGGATGGAATGATCCGCGCGGTACCGGAGACGCGGATCGAACTGCCCAAGGCCGGCGTGATTTCCGCTCGCAGGCAAGAACGCATACCCATGTCTTCACCTTGAACGACCTCGATGGCACCCGCATGCGGCCACCGGATGTCGCGCAGGTACCCGGCGAAAGCAGCCGTTGCTGCGCCGGTTGCCGGATCTTCGTACACGCCACCATACGCGAACGCATTGCGCGTGTTGAACCGCTGCTGTGTCTCAGCGTGCCCCAGCAGGACGGTTGTCCATCCTTCCTGGATCATTAGCTCGCGACCAGCATCGAAGTTGTACTTCATCGCCGCCAATGTCCGGCGGCTCTCTAGCATCAGCACGAGATGATCTGCACCTGCATGAATGAGGGCGGGCGGGATCCTGGGGTCCAGGTCGTCGTCCGTGAAGCCGA
Source organism: uncultured Caballeronia sp. (assembly GCF_964243625.1). Taxonomy (NCBI): domain Bacteria; kingdom Pseudomonadati; phylum Pseudomonadota; class Betaproteobacteria; order Burkholderiales; family Burkholderiaceae; genus Caballeronia; species uncultured Caballeronia sp. The sequence continues at coordinate 1,210 of NZ_CAXTGZ010000237.1, read as the reverse complement.
ACAGACGCAGCGCCGCGGAGACGAGCAGGGCCGGCGCCGTGCTGCTGCGCGTGGGCGGAGATTGCAGGGTGGCCAGGATGAGGTTGCCGGTGAGCCTTGCCTCGACGGTTATCTCAGCGTGGTTGAGCACGAGGGCGAATGCACCGTCGCCATGCCTCAGTGCCAGCGCCGCGCCGAGGGCGATGGTTGCATGTCCGCAGAACGGCACTTCTGATGCCGGTGAAAAGTAGCGAACCCGCCAGCTACTGCCAGCCTCAGCGGCAAAGACCGTCTCGGAGAATCCAACTTCCGCTGCGATTCGCTGCATTTCGGTACTCGTCGGAAGTTCATCGGCAATGACGACGCCTGCGGGATTCCCCCCGGCGTCCCCGTCTGAGAATGCAGCAATCTTGAGGACATTCATTCGTTGTTCCCTGTTTCCTGATGTGTCAAGCGAGACAGCATGCCGTAAGCGCGTCCGCCGAGCGAGCGCAGCAACATTGCATTTGCTCCGAGCACGACGGCCTGACCTTCGATCAACGCTACCCGAGGGTCGCGCGGCACGACGCCTTTGGAGGAAAGCCGATCCACGTCCATGTTGAGGCCATGGAAGAACACGTCAAAGGTGTGTTCCCAAGCCTTCTTTAAAGCGGCGTCTCCGTGCGCTTAGCGCAAGCAATCGCAGGCGGCAAATTCTGTGATTATCGTCGTATCCATCCGAGCCAATAAGCCGCCGTAGCAGCAAGCAACCGCCCCATCTTCAATGACTATCGTACCTCCGCGCAGCAAAAGCCAACGCCTACCATATGGACGCACTCACCGATCAGCGTGCGTACGGTCGCTCACTCGCGCAGCGACGCTTGGCCGGCGCAAAAAAGCGTATTCAGGCGTGCGGCAATCCCAGGCGGAAGGCCATTCATAGTAGAGGTCTGGCAAATCTATATGGTTTGCCGGCCAATGTTAATATCCAATTCGAAATTGGACCTACGGACGGAACCCGACATGGCGGTGACTGCAACGCTGGACAATCTTGGTTTCCAGGCCAATCCCGACGCTTCCGAGCCACTCTACGTTCAATTGACTGTGGCCCTCGCTGACGCAATCCGTACCGGCCGCATCTGAGTGGGGTCGCAATTGCCATCAGACCGCTCTTACGCCGGGGAACTGGGCGTCAGCCGTACCACCGTCACTGCCGCCTATCAAGAGTTGAAGGCCTGGGGCCTGGTACGGG
>NZ_CAXTGZ010000236.1:0-8622 GCF_964243625.1 uncultured Caballeronia sp. | reverse complement strand
GTGGGCGGCGCGATCGATATTACCGAAATAATCGCTTCGAACCGCATTGGTTTTTTTGCATCCGGATGAATCCGTTTCACTTTTCCAAACGTAATTACGGATACGAGCCCGTTTTGGCATGCGCGAAAACACCGCATGACCGGCGCAGCTCACCATGTGTCCCCGTTCTCCTCCGGCCCTGCCGGGGAGAAGCGGCTTTGCCCGGTCCCAATAGGCCGGGCATTTTTTTGTGCATTGTGTAGTGCTCTTCGTGCTGTGAAAGCCGCCGGGCATTCCTCTGCTCAAACTCCCACCAGCATCACAAGTTTCAAATCTTCCCGGTGCGCCGGCTTGAACGTAATCTGGTCGTACACGAGCCGGCCGCGCGTGGGGTGATTGAACTCCCGCGTGCCGCCTTCACGTTCGCCCACGTCTTGCGACGCCCAGAAGCGCGCGAATGCATCGCTGGCGCTGCTGAGCGAATCGATCAGCGCACGCGTCGGGGCATCGTTCAGGTGACGGATCGAATCAGCCCGGAACTCGGCCACCAGCCGGCGCGCCCGTGTCTCCCAATCGACGATGAGACTCTGTGCTCCGGCCCCGGTAAACGTGAACGAGAGCAGATTCCGATCCCGCTCGCCATCCAGCCAGCCAACAAACAACGCCGCCGCCTGCGCGTTCCATCGCAACGCGTTCCATTGCCGGTCGAGCACGTAGGCGGGGGCATCGATCAATTCCACGGATTTCAGCAGCGACGCCGGCGCATCTTGCGCCGCCGGATCGGGCTCGGCTGGATCGCGCTGGGCGGCGAGTTCAAAGAGGTATGCGCGCTCGGCCCGCGAGAGCTGCAATGCGACCGCGATGCGCGCGAGGGCATCGGCGGAAGCGGAAACCGGCCGGCCTTGCTCGATCCACGTGTACCAGGTCGGGCTGACGCCGCACAACTGAGCAACTTCCTCACGACGCAAACCCGGCGTGCGGCGGCGCGGACCGGGTGGCAGGCCGACGGCCATCGGCGAAAGCCGCTCGCGATGCGCGCGGATGAACTCGCCGAGCGCGCGCGCGGGCGTGGCATCGAGCGGTGGCGCGACGCTGGGTGCGTTAGAAGAAGAGGGCGACGACGGAGTCATGAATGGGCGTTGAGATGAATTCGATACGCGGTCGGGTACTTTAGATACCAGAATAACTGCACAACTTGTACCGGTACAAGGTGGCGCTTATTGTAGCGTTGCTGTCGCTGGGAAAATACTGACAAAAACCTGGAGCTACCCATGAAACACCACGAACAGGTCGCCGATGCATTCGGCTCGACCGCCGCCGCCTATCTCACGAGTGCCGTGCATGCAACCGGCGCCGATCTGCAGGAACTGGCGCGCGAAGTTGCCGCGGTTCCGGATGCGGTCGTGCTCGACCTGGGTTGCGGGGCGGGTCACGTGAGTTTTTCGGTCGCGCCGCACGCCAGAAGCGTGGTGGCGTACGACATCGCGGAACAGATGCTGGCGACGGTCGCCGGGGCGGCGCAGGAACGCGGGCTTGAGAACATCACGACGCAGCAAGGTCCCGCCGAACGTCTCCCTTTCGCCGATGCTACCTTCGACCGCGTGCTGAGCCGCATGAGCGCTCACCACTGGCACGATGTGCCGGCGGCGCTGAAGGAAGTCCGGCGCGTGCTGAAGCCGGGCGGGCGCGTGGTGTTCGTGGATATCGCGGGCGCGGACCATCCGTTGCTCGATACCCATATCCAGGCCGTCGAAGTGCTGCGCGATGGCTCGCATATCCGGGATTATCGTGGGGACGAGTGGCTGGCCTTGTTCGAACAGGCGGGCTTCAAGGCCGGAATTCGCAGCCGATGGCGCTTGCCGCTTCAATTCGATACGTGGGTCGCGAGAATGCGTACGCCGCCGGAACGCGTGACGGCGATTCGCTCGCTGTGGAAGAACGCGCCCGACGAAGTGCGCCAGTATTTCGCGGTTCAGGACGATGGTTCGTTTGAACTGGATGCGTTGATGGTCGAGGCGGAATAACGAAAAAGCCGGCAGATACCTCGCCGGCTTTACTCAACGCAACTGCGAAAGATCAACCCGTATTACGCAACCCCGCCGCAATCCCGTTGATGGTCAAGTGAATCCCGCGTCCCAGCCGCACGTTGTCATCCCCCGCGCGGTGCCGTTTCAGCAGCTCCACCTGCAAGTGATTCAGCGGGTCCAGATACGGGAAGCGGTTCTTGATCGACCGCGCGAGCAGCGGGTTGTTCGCGAGCCGCTCGCTGTGCCCCGTGATTTCCGACAACACGCTCGACGTCCGCTCCCATTCCGCCACGATCCGGCTGAACACGTGCTTGCGGAGTTTTTTATCGGTGACGAGTTGCGCGTAACGCGATGCCACCGCAATGTCCGTCTTCGCCAGAACCATGTCCATGTTCGAGAGCAGGTTCGCGAAAAACGGCCAGGTCTTGTGCATCTTCTTGAGCGTGGCGAGCCGCCTCGCGCGCTCGGCGGCGTCGGACGCGGTGTCGAGGAAATTCGTGACCGCGCTGCCGAAGCCATACCATCCCGTCAGAAGCAGACGGCATTGGCCCCACGAAAAGCCCCACGGAATCGCCCGCAGATCCTCGATCTTGCGTTGCTTCGGATCCTGCAATTTTCGCGATGCCGGCCGGCTGCCGATGTTCAGCTCCGCAATTTCCGAAATCGGCGTTGATTCAAAGAAATATTCCTTGAATCCGGGCGTTTCATAAACCAGCGCGCGATACGCGGCCATCGCCGAATCCGACAGCGTCTGCATGGTTGCTTCGAACGCGGGCAACTGCGCCGGCGTATTTTCGTGCGGCAAGAGCGATGCTTCGAGCGTCGCCGCCACCACGAGCTCGAGATTGCGCCGCCCGATCTCAGGATTGCCGAACTTGCTCGCGATCACTTCGCCTTGCTCGGTCGTGCGTATCTGGCCATCTACCGTCCCTGGCGGCTGCGACAGGATTGCCTGATACGTCGGACCGCCTCCGCGACCGACCGTGCCCCCACGGCCGTGAAAAAGGCGCAAGGTGGTCTTGTGCTGCTTGAACAACGCGACCAGCGCCAGTTCCGCGCGATACAACTCCCAGTTCGACGTAAGAAAACCGCCGTCCTTGTTGCTGTCGGAATAACCGAGCATGACTTCCTGCTCGCCGCCTTGCAGCTCGACCAGCTTGTTCACGCCCGGCAGCGCGAAGAAGTCGCCCATGATGTGCGGCGCGTTGCGCAAGTCGGCGATGGTTTCGAACAGCGGAATCACCATGAGGCCATCGTGCGCGGGATCTTTCGCGTGTCCGAGACGCCCCTGCAGCAGGCCGGTTTCCTTCTGCAACAACATCACTTCAAGCAAGTCGCTGACTGTTTCCGTGTGCGAAATGATGTAGTTGCGCACGGCCCGCGTACCGAATTTCTCACGCGTCACACGCGCCGCTTCGAGCACGCCGAGTTCGCTCTTAGCGAGATCCGAGTAATCGAAATACGGCAGGCGCAGCGGCCGCGGCTGGGCCAGTTCGTTGAGCAGCAACGCGACTTTATCGGCTTCGGGCAGCGCGGCGTAATCGTCCTGCACGCCTGCGTGCGCCAGCAACTCCGCGATCACCGCTTCGTGAATGTCCGAGCTCTGACGCAAATCGATACTCGCCAGATGGAAGCCGAACACTTCGGCCGCGCGCGCCAAAGGCGACAAGCGCGGCGCCGACAGATACTCGCCGTGATGCGCGGCGAGCGATTCGATCAGCACGTTCAGATCGGCGGCAAACTCAGTTGCCGATGCATACGGCTTCGCCGGATGACGGCTGCGCGCTGCAACCACGCCCGCGCCCAGACGTTCGTCGGCGGACGCGACGAGCCTTGCGTACACGCCGATCAGCGCGCGCCGATAAGGCTCATCGGTACGATGCGGCGACGCATCCGGGGAGTTATCGGCGAGTTTCTTGAGTTCGGCGCTTGCGCCGGCCAGCAAGTTCGACACCGATAGTTCCGCGCCGAGCTTATGCACCTGCTCCAGGTAATGTTCGAAAATCACCGTGGCCTGGCGCGTGATCGCGTGAACCAGCGTGGGCGCGGTGACGTTCGGATTGCCGTCGCGATCTCCGCCAATCCAGCTTCCCATTTGCAGGAACGGGGGCAGGCGCGCGGGCAGTCCGTGCTCGGCGAGCGCGGCTTCTATATCAGCGTAAAGCGCAGGAATTTCTTCGAGGAACGTTGCACGATAATACGAAAGCGCATTTTCGATTTCATCGGCGACGGTCAGGCGGGCTTCGCGCAACATCCGCGTTTGCCAGAGCGACGTGACGCGGGCGCGCAGCATCGACTCGTTGTGCGCGCGTTCGCGTGTGGTCAGGTCCTGATCGCGTTCGGCCAGCAGCCGCGCAACTTCGTGCTGTGCATCCAGAATGCTCTTGCGCGAGACTTCCGTGGGGTGCGCGGTCAGTACGGGCACGATCAGGGCGGCATCGAAGAACTTCTGGAGCGTCGCCTGCGCCGATGAAGCATCGGGACTCGCTTTCAGCCGCTCGATTGCATAAGCCATCGTGCCGGCCTGCGGCGTCGAGCCGGCGAGCGCATGAATCCTGCGGCGCCGGTTGTGATGCCGGTCCTCGGCGATATTCGCCAGATGCGAGAAATAGCTGAACGCGCGCACGACGCTCACAGTCTGCTCGGGCGAAAGCGATTTCAGGCGCTTGTCCAGCGCCTGCGATGCCTCGCTGTCTTCCTCACGACGAAACTTGACCGCGGTCTGACGAATCGTTTCGACGACATCGAAGACCTTGTCGCCTTCCTGTTCGCGCACGACGTCGCCGAGCAGGCGGCCAAGATAGCGGATGTCCTCGAAGAGGGGAAGGTCCTTGTCGTCGCGTGTACGCGATGCGGCTTTGGGCGGCTTACTGGCGGCCTTAGCAGCGGGCTCTTTCACAGCAGGCTTCTTGACGGCGGTGGCGCGCGCCTTGGAGGCTTTGGCGGCAACCGTTACATCGGCCGCGATGGCCTTGACGGACGAACCTTCATTCTTCGATACCGCGTTGCGGCGGGGGCGGGCATTGCGCGCCGATCCGGGAGACGTCACGTTGAATTCCTCTTGCTTGTCGTTCAGTTAGCCAACTTTAAAGCCACAGACTCGATATGGAAGCGTGCAGGCGCCGTGCATGAAACGGCGTCCGCTTGCCCGCCAAGCTGCTTACAGTGTTACTGGCGTTGCGGCTGAAACTCGGGAAATCCAAGGCGACAGGCACGGCAGCGCGAGAGAATGCGTGCCTCAACCATGACGCGTGCCGCATGTTGCGGCTTTTGTGCCCTGCTGTCTCCGTCCCGCCGCATCGCGCCAGGCCCGTTTCCGCGGCGCTTCGGCGCGCTCAGGACTGTAATTGGGCTTGGGCGTGCGTGCTACCATTGTTTGTTATCCATCCCGTCATTCGATTGACCCGCAATGAACTCCGAGACGCCTTCCACGCCACCGCCCCGTACTTTGGTCATTGCCTCGCGGGAGAGCCGTCTTGCCATGTGGCAGGCTGAGCACGTGCAGTTTGCGCTGCACAAATTATATCCATCTTGCGACGTCAAAATCCTCGGAATGACGACGCGCGGCGATCAGATTCTTGACCGGACCTTATCGAAGGTCGGCGGCAAGGGACTCTTCGTGAAGGAACTCGAAGCAGCGCTCGCCGACGGCCGTGCCGACCTGGCCGTGCATTCGCTGAAAGACGTGCCCATGGAACTGCCCGACGGCTTTACCCTGAGCACGATCCTCGAACGCGAAGATCCCCGCGATGCCTTCGTTTCGCCGCACTTTGCGTCGCTGGCGGATTTGCCTCACGGCAGCGTCGTCGGGACGTCGAGTTTGCGACGCGAAGCCATGTTGCGCATGCATTTTCCTCATCTCGAAGTCCGCCCGTTGCGCGGCAATCTCGATACCCGTCTGGGCAAGCTCGACCGGGGCGACTACTCGGGAATCATCCTCGCGGCCGCCGGGCTGATCCGGCTGGGGCTGGAATCGCGGATTCGCGCGTATCTGTCGCCGGAGGAAAGTTTGCCGGCGGCGGGGCAAGGGGCGCTCGGCATCGAGATCCGTGCCGGCCGTGACGATCTCGCCGCGTGGCTTGCCCCTCTGCATCACGATGCCACTGCTGCAGCAGTGGAAGCCGAGCGCATGGTGTCGCGCTCGCTTGGCGGCAGTTGCGAAGTGCCGCTCGCGGCGTACGCGCAATGGCACGACGGCGCGCTGCATTTGCGCGGATGTGTATCGACGGTCGATGGTACGCGCGTCCTTCGTGCCGAAGGCTCGGCGAATGCCACCGGTGTCGAAGCCGCGCTCGATCTCGGCGCGCGCGTTTCCGCCGAGCTCGAAGCGCAGGGCGCGATGGACATCGTCCGCGAGTTGAGCACGGCAAGCGGTGCGCGCATTCCTCCTGCTGCAACGCCTGCCGACTGATGGCGAGCGCTCACGATTCGACCCATACCCCGGCCGAAGCCACACCCCGGCCATCCACGGTTGTCATCACGCGTCCGTCCGGCCAGTCGGCCGAACTCATGGCGCTGCTCGAACGCGCGGGTTTCGAGCCGTTGGAGTTTCCACTCATCGATATAGGCCCCGTCGCCGATACCGCACCGCTGCAGGCCGCGCTCGGCGAGCTTTATGCGCCCGCTGAACTTGGCTTTGCGCTGGTCGTCTTCGTGTCGCCGAACGCCGTCCAGCACGCGTTCGCCGGGCTTAGCGCGCCGTGGCCGGCGCATGTTGCGATTGGCGTGGTCGGTCCCGGCAGCGTGGCAGCTTTGGCGCGCCAGGGTATCGCACCACCGGCTTATACGGTGATCAGTCCCGGCGCCGATGCCACGATCACCGAGACGCCCACCGATCCCCGCTACGATTCCGAAGCACTGCACGCAGCAATCGTGGCGCATTTCGGCGCGGATGGCCTCAGGGACAAACGTGTGTTGATCGTGCGTGGCGATGGCGGCCGTGAATGGCTTGCCGACACGCTCGCCGAGGCCGGCGCGAAGGTGGAGAAGGTCGCGGCCTACACGCGCATCGTGCCGGAGCCGTCCATGCGCGACTGGGAGCGCATCCACGAACTGCTGGCGGGCGAACCGCACGCGTGGCTCCTCACCAGTTCGGAGGGCGTGCGCAACCTCGAAGAGCTGGCCCGCGAATATCTGACCGTCGATGAAACCCTGACGCTCAAGCACGTTCCGCTCGTCACGCCGCATCCGCGTATTGCCGAAGCCGCGCGGCAGGCGGGTTTTGATAGGATTACGGTGTCCGGCGCCGGCGACGAACGCATTGTTCAGGCGTTCGGCGCGCTCTTCGGCACTGCTTCACTATCGGACGGGAAAGCGGACCCGAAAGCGGAGGCGAAACCGGACGCGCAGGTTGCAGAGGCACAAGAATATGGATACACGGCCCCGGCGGCAACGCCGCCCGGCCAGTCCAGTCAAAAAACCAACCAGGAGTCCGCGCCGACGGATTCCAGGCCGGCGTCCGCGCCGGCTCACCAACCGGCTCAATCACGCATGACTGATTCGATCGATTCAAGCAAGACCGCTTCCAAGTCCGACGCAAAATCCGATGCCAGGTCCACGGCGTCGGCTCCGCCTTCGAATCCGCCCAATACGCCGTTCACGCCGTACGAATCGCAGCCGAAAGAGCGGCGTGGCGGCGCGGGCACGGCGCTGCTGTGGCTTGTGCTCGTGATCATCGTGATCGTGGCGGGCGTGGGCGGCTTCATGCTCAACCGCAAATTCGATCAACGCGACGCGCAACTCGCGCAACGTTTGCAGGCAAGCGACGCGCAAACCGCGGCGTTGCGCGCGCAAGCCGACCAGGCGGCGAGTTCGGTCACGGCCATCAACACGCAGATCATCCAGTTCCAGGGCAAGCTCACAGATGCACAGGCGCAAAGCCAGGCGCTGCAGCAGCAATATCAGGATCTGGCGAGCAATCGCGACGACTGGACGCTGGCCGAAGTCGAGCAGATCCTGTCGAGCGCAAGCCAGCAACTGCAGCTCACAGGCAACGTCCAGCTCGCGCTCTTCGCGCTGCAAAGCGCCGACACGCGTCTCGCCGCCACGACCGGCCCGCAGATCGTGACCATCCGCAAGGCCATCGCGCAGGACATGGACAAGCTGCACGCCACGCCATCGACGGATTTGACGGGCCTGGCCATCAAGCTCGACACCGCCATCGACCAGATCGATCGCCTGCCGCTCGCCGGCGAAGCGCCGATCGTGCCGTCGACCGCACATGCCGATGCACCCGGCGACAGCGCCGCAATCGCCGCCGCGACGAACCAGCCGCGCTGGAAGGTCTGGCTGCAGCAGATCGCGGGCGGCATCGGGCAGCAGTTGTCGAGCCTCGTGTCGGTACGCCGTATCGATAACGCCGACGCCATGCTCGCTTCCCCCGATCAAGGCTACTTCGTGCGCGAGAACGTGAAACTGCGCTTGTTGTCGGCGCGGTTGTCGCTGTTGTCGCGCAGTGAACCGGCACTCAGGTCGGATCTCAACGCCGCGGATACGGCGCTCGGCCGCTACTTCGATCCGTCGTCGGGCAAGGTCAAGTCGGTGCGCGACCTCGTCAAGCAGGTCAATGACGCGTCGACCGCCGTCGCCGTGCCCGACCTGAACGCGAGTCTTGCGG
>NZ_CAXTGZ010000235.1:0-8666 GCF_964243625.1 uncultured Caballeronia sp. | reverse complement strand
ACATGACATGGAAAAGTTTGAGACAGAGGAGCGCCGCACGCGACACCGCGCCTTTGCTGAGCGAATACGTCGCGGCGTTCAATCCGTCGTTTATCGGCTTGCGTCCCGCCGATACCGCGCAACTCGTGAAGATCACGAAGGACTTCCGCGTGTACTACGCGCAGGTTCCGGGCAAGGCAGCGGGCGAATACACAATGGACCATACGGCGGCCAGTTACGTGTTCGATCCGCAGGGACGCTTGAGGCTATTTGCTCGCGACGGGCAGGGTGTCGACATCTGGGTTCATGATCTGAAATTGCTGCTGGATTAAGCGCAACACACGCCGCGCAGGCGCAAAAGACAAAAGCCCGTTTCAACGCAAGTTGGAACGGGCTTTCTGGTTTCCAGGCCCGGCTACTTCAAGTATTTCTCCCACACCGTTTCGTCGTCGCGTTGCGCTTGAAATCCGCAGCCGCGAAGGAGAGGTTCTGCAAGTTCAATGTAAAGACCCGCCACGCATTCAATGCGCTCATAGCCCGATTCGATGGCGAATTCCTGGCATGCTTCGAGCAAACGCCGGTCGATGCCTTCAAGTCTCGAATCCGGCTCGACGAAGAGCAAGACGATCCGCACATCGGCGGATGAAGGCGAACCGATCAACAAGGCCGCGCCCGCGCTCACGCCATCTTTCTCCGCGATCCAGCACCTGTTGCGCGTGGGATCGGGCGCTGTCAGATATTCTGCGACGACCCTCGCGGCGTGCATCTCGCGTGCCCGTTTTGCTGCGCTGCTCCCGATACCGAGTTGTGCCTCGCGCTCGACGATCCAGCCAAAATCGCCCGGACGCGGACCACGCAACCGGACCCGTGGTGAGCCTTGCGGCAGTGTCAGCAGTTTCTCGACGAGCTCCATCGATGCCATCAGCTGCGAGCCCTCATCCGGCGTCATGGCTTCGAGAGCCGTCGAGACATTGTTGCGTACGTGCGTGCTTGTCGCAGCCAGCACGCTCTCCCCGGCAGGCGCCAACGAAATGTGCCTGCTGCGCGCGTCGCCGGCGTATGGACTCCTGACGATCAGGCCACTACGCTCGAAATCGTTCAGCAGCCGGCTTAGATAGCCCGTGTTTATCTGGAGCGTGCGCGAAAGATCGGCTGCGATTGTCGTGCCCGCGTGCATCACCGCGAAAAGGACGCGCCACTCGGTCGGCGATAAGGCACTCTGCTCCGTCAGTTCGTACGGCGCCCAGACGTGCCGCGTGTAAAACCATTGAAACTTGCGCACTGCTTCAGTCATTCCCTCGTTCGAGCTACGGCTCCTCATTTCTTCGCCTCTCTCATCATGTGGTTCACGGTTCGCCGTTTCCCCTGGCGAACCGATTTGAATCATTGTGCCGAAAAATAGTATGACCGTGCCATCCTTGCGTCTGACGATAGCTTGCGAAGCTCACAGGGCGTCTATAGTGTGTAGACCGGGCTCAGCGAAGTGGGCTGCATGCAAGGGTAATCACTAATGCGAAATCAATCGTACAGTCGCTTCGATATTTTTATAAACCATTGATTATGAACAATTTTAACGATGCATCGAATAATGATTTCGTAAATTGACTGGTATTATTTTGGTTATATAATGGGCTCGCCGATTGCACCGGCCATGCGACGATTCCTATGGACATTTCGTCGACGGGGTTATCGTGAAAATTGATCAAATAATGTCAATGAAGGTGCCATTCCGGTGCTTGATTACAGCGTGTTCATCGGTTGGGAGGCGGTGCCACGCGGTGAGGTACCACCGGCAGGCATCGATAAAAACTATCCAGGGTGAAGTACGTCGTTGCAGGAAAACGCCATTTTTTTCCCATGGCGGTTTCCAGCCTGCTCGCAGCGGGCGCGGCGGCTGACGGAGCCTTACCACGCGTCGAAGCGCCGCCGTGCGAGCGCTTCAGGGCCGCCCGCCATGCGAGCGCGACCCACGCGCGTCACGCAGTACGTTTCACGAGAGAGATTCATGCTGAAAGGAAACATCCTGACGACCGACGGCTGGATCCACGGTTCGATCGCGTTCGAGAACGGCCGGGTGACGGCGCTCGAAGGTGCGAGCGTGGACCCCAGGACCAATGACGACCCGTATATCCTGCCGGGCTTCATCGATTGCCACGTCCATGGCGGTGGCGGCGCCGACATCATGGAAGGTGGCGATGCGGCCGTGACCGTTGCGCGCGAACACGCGAAGCACGGCACGACCAGCATGCTCGCCACCACCATGACCGCACCGCGCGACGAACTGATGGCGGTGGTCGCCGGCCTCGGCGAGCAGTCCGTTCGCCGGGCGCCGGGTGGCGCGCGCGTGCTGGGCGTGCATCTCGAAGGGCCTTATATCAATCCGGGCAAGCTCGGCGCGCAACCCGATGCAGCAGCCGTCGCCGTGCGCGACGAAGTGCTGAAGTATCTGTCGCTCGCGCCCATCCGCGTGGTGACCATCGCGCCGGAAATCTCGGGGCACATTGAAGTGATCCAGGAAATGGCGGCGCGCGGTGTGCGCGTGCAACTGGGTCATTCACTGGCGACCTATGACGACGCGGTCAACGCGCTCAAACACGGCGCGCGCGGTTTCACGCACTTGTTCAACGCCATGTCGCCGCTGCATCACCGCGATCCCGGCATGGTCGGCGCTGCGCTCGCGCATGCCGAGTACGCCGAACTGATTCCTGATCTTCTCCACGTGCATCCCGGCGCGATCCGCGCCGCGCTGCGAGCCATTCCGCGCCTGTATGTGGTGACCGACAGCACATCGGCGTCCGGCATGCCTGATGGCGAATATCGCCTGGGCAGCCAGCACGTGACCAAGTGCATGGGCGGCGTGCGTCTTGCCGACGGCACGCTCGCCGGCAGCACGCTGACCATGGACCAGGCGCTGCGCAATCTTGTTTCCATCGGCTTGCCGATGGCAGATGTTTCCAATCGCCTGTCACGTTACGCCGCTGATTACCTCGGACTCGAAGACCGGGGCCGGATCGCGCGTGGCGCGTGGGCGGACCTCGTCGTGTTCGACCGTGAACTGGCGTTGACAGCAACTTATGTAGAAGGTGAATCAATTGTCGAATATGCTTGATGAAGCGCTGGCGTCCGCCGACGTGGTGGTTGCCCAGCTTGCCGATACATCCCACATTGAAGCACTCGCCGCCCGGCTCGCCGAAGAGCCGCGGCATGTCGCGCTGACGGTTGCGCGCGGTTCGTCGGATCACGCCGCAAGTTACTTCGCAGGACTGACGATGAGCCGTATCGGCGTGCCGGTCGCGTCGTTGCCCATGTCGGTCGCCACCCTGCAGCAAGCACCATTGCGCGTGAAGGGCCAACTGGCCGTGGCGTTTTCTCAGTCGGGAAAAAGCCCGGATCTGATCGGCACCATGCAGGCACTGCGCGACGCAGGCGCCCTGACCGTCGCGGCAGTGAATGCGCCCAATTCACCGCTTGCCGAAGCCTGCGAGTGGAACCTGCCGTTACTCGCCGGCCCGGAGTTGTCCGTGGCGGCAACCAAGAGCTATATCGCGATCCTGTCGCTCTCGGCGATCGTCATTGCGCATGTGCAGAAAGACGCCGAGTTGCTCAACGCGCTCAAATCCTTGCCCGACGCGTTGCGCGCCGCCGGCAAGCTCGACTGGTCGCACGCGGTCAGCGAACTCAAGGACGTCGACCGCATGATCGTGATCGGCCGCGGTCTCGGACTGGCAATCGCCCAGGAAGCGGCGCTCAAGCTCAAGGAAACGTCGGGCATTCAGGCCGAAGCGTTTTCGAGCGCGGAAGTGCGGCATGGGCCAATGGAACTCATCGGCGAGGACTATCCGCTTCTCGTGTTCGCACCGCGCGGACCGGAGCAGGCTGGCCTGGTGCAGCTTGCCCGCGACATGCGCGCCCGCGGCGCACGCGTGCTGCTCGCAGCACCCGCCGATATCCCCGAAGCCAACTTGCCGCTGGTCGAGACCGCGCACTTCGCGCTTGATCCGATCGCAGCGATCTTGTCTTTCTATGTGATGGCCGACAGCCTGGCTGCCGCGCGCGGGCGAAATCCCGACGCGCCGCGCCATTTGGCCAAAGTCACCGAAACCCGTTAATCGAGAGTCATCCGATGCGCCGTGCCGAGGAGTCCCTGTTGAATCATTCCCCTGAAAACCTGAGCGATTTTGTATTGGTCGCGCCGTTCACCGGGCCGATGGTGCCACTCGCCGAAGTGCCCGATCCGGTCTTCGCCGACGGCATGTTCGGCGACGGCATCGGCATCGATCCGCTCGCGGGCGTGATGGTCTCGCCGTGCGACGGCGTCATCACGCACCTCGCGCGCACGCATCACGCGGTGACCTTGCGTACGGCGCAGGGCGCGGAAATCCTCGTGCATATCGGTATCGATACGGTTGAGCTCGGCGGCAAAGGTTTTACGCCGAAGGTCGAGCAGGGCGCGACCGTGCGCGCGGGCGACGTGCTGATCGAATTCGATGCGGACTTCGTTGCGCAACACGCGCCGAGTCTTGTTTCTGTGATCGCGGTGGCGAACAGCGACGCGTTCGAAGTGATCGATCGCGCCGGCTTTGGCATGTTGCGGGCGGGCGAAAGCCAGTTGCTGGTGTTGCGCAGCAAGGACGGCGTGAAGGCGGACGCGGCGCGCAGCCCGGCCAACGTTACGGAAGAAGCGCGCCGTAGCGTCACGCTCGGCCACGCGGGTGGCTTGCACGCGCGGCCGGCCGCACGCGCACGCGAGGCGGCGCGCGGGTTCGACGCAAAGGTCGAGGTGCGTTTCAACGGCCGCAAGGCACCCATAGAAAGCGTCGTCGGCCTGCTTGGACTGGGTGCGGGCGAAGGGGCGACCGTCGAGCTGCTTGGCGTGGGTTCGCAAGCAGCGGCGGCGGTGGACGCGGTCGCCGCGGAACTGCTGCGTGAAGCACATGGCGAAGTGGAAGAAAAGCCGGCACGTACGCGTTCGCCGGCGCCTGTTGCGGTTGTTCGCGACGCGGGCACGCCGCTCGATCCGAATACGCTGGCGGGTGTATGTGCGTCGGCGGGAATTGCTGTTGGCAAGCTCGTCCGCTGGGACGACAACGACGTCACGCCGCCCGAACAGGCGACGGGGACCTCGGCGGCGGAAAGCCGGTTGCTCGACAAGGCGATTGCGGCCATCGACGCCGAGCTCGACGAAACCGTGCGCACCGCTTCGCAGCGCGGCGCGGTCGGCGAGGCGGGCATCTTCGCGGTGCATCGCGTGTTGCTCGAAGACCCGACATTGCTCGATGCCGCACGCGACCTGATCAGCCTCGGCAAGAGCGCCGGGTTCGCATGGCGCGAGGCGATTCGCGCGCAGATCGTGCTGTTGTCCAACGTTGAAGACGCGTTGCTCGCGGAGCGCGCCGCGGATCTTCGCGATATCGAAAAGCGTGTGCTGCGCGCACTTGGCTACACGAACACGGCCGCGCGTCAGTTGCCCGACGAAGCCGTCCTCGCCGCCGACGAATTCACGCCTTCCGATCTGTCTTCGCTCGACCGCACGCGCGTGACGGCGCTGGTCATGGCGCGTGGCGGCGCGACGTCGCACGCGGCGATCATCGCGCGCCAGATCGGCATTCCGGCGCTGGTTGCCGTGGGCGATGCGCTGCACGCGATTCCCGACGGCACGCAAGTCGTGGTCGACGCATCGGCGGGCCGTCTGGAATACGCACCGACCGCACTCGATGTGGAACGCGCGCGCCTCGAGCGCCAGCGTCTCGCGGGTGTGCGCGAGGTGAACCGCAAGACGTCGCAGGCCGCGGCCGCGACCAGCGACGGCCGGACCATCGAAGTTGCAGCGAACATCGCAACACTCGACGACGCAAAGACAGCCGTGGAAAACGGCGCGGATGCCGTCGGCCTGTTGCGTACCGAGTTGTTGTTCATCCATCGCCAGTCGGCGCCGACCGCGGCTGAACACGCAGAAAGTTATCAATCGATAGTCGGCGCGCTGAGCGGACGCACGGCCATCATCCGCACGCTCGATGTGGGCGCGGACAAGGAAGTCGATTACCTCACGCTGCCGCCCGAAACCAACCCGGCACTTGGCCTTCGCGGCATTCGCCTCGCGCAGGTGCGCCCGGATCTGCTCGACGACCAGTTGCGTGGTCTGCTCGCGGTGAAGCCGTTCGGCACGGTGCGCATCCTGTTGCCCATGGTGACCGACTCGGGCGAACTCGTGCGCCTGAGAAAGCGTATCGATGAACTCGCGGCCGAGATCGGCCGGACCGATCCCATCCAGGTCGGCGTGATGATCGAAGTGCCGTCGGCGGCGTTGCTCGCCGACCAGCTCGCGCAGCACGCGGATTTCCTGTCCATCGGTACGAACGACCTCACGCAATACACGCTCGCCATGGACCGTTGCCAGGCGGATCTCGCTGCTCAAGCCGACGGTTTGCATCCCGCTGTCTTGCGCCTCATCAAGGCGGCAACCGATGGCGCGGCGAAGCACGGCAAATGGGTCGGCGTGTGCGGCGCGCTGGGCGGCGATCCGGTTGCGGTGCCCTTGCTCGTGGGCTTGGGCGTGACGGAATTATCGGTGGACCCGGTTTCGGTTCCCGGCATCAAGGCGCTCGTGCGCAAACTCGATTACCCACTGTGCCGTCAGCGCGCGCTCGATGCATTGGCGCTCGAATCGGCACAGGCAGTAAGAGCAGCAAGCCGCGAAATCTGGCCGCTGGACTAACACGTCCTTCCGGCTGCCAGGCTTCGCGTTCACTAGTAAAAAGAATCGATCGACAACACGTTTCACCTCACGA
Source organism: uncultured Caballeronia sp. (assembly GCF_964243625.1). NCBI lineage: Bacteria > Pseudomonadati > Pseudomonadota > Betaproteobacteria > Burkholderiales > Burkholderiaceae > Caballeronia > uncultured Caballeronia sp. The sequence continues at coordinate 1,899 of NZ_CAXTGZ010000235.1, read as the reverse complement.
TCAACGACAAGACACTTTCTTTGGAGAATTCGATGGACGCTAACCTGTTTGCAAAAATGCAGCGTCTCGGCCGCGCGCTGATGCTGCCGATTGCCGTGCTACCGGTGGCCGGGCTGCTATTACGCCTCGGCCAGCCGGATGTCTTCAACATCAAGATGATCGCCGATGCAGGCGATGCAATCTTCACAAACCTGCCACTCTTGTTCGCCATCGGCGTGGCAGTGGGTTTTGCGAAAGACAACAACGGTACCGCCGGCCTGGCTGGCGCGATCGGTTACCTGATCGAAATCGCGGTGATGAAAGACATCAACGACAAGCTCAACATGGGCGTGCTGTCGGGGATCGTTGCAGGTTGCGTGGCCGGGTTTCTCTACAACAAGTACAAAGACATCAAGCTGCCTGAGTACCTCGCGTTCTTCGGAGGGAAACGCTTCGTGCCGATTGTCACGGGAGTCGTCTGTCTGGTGCTCGGTATCGTCTTTGGCTATATCTGGACGCCGATTCAGGCAGCTATCGATGCAGCCGGCGGCTGGCTGACGGGCGCCGGCGCTCTCGGCGTGTTCGTGTTCGGCGTGCTGAACCGGATCCTGCTGGTCACGGGCCTGCACCACATCCTGAATTCGCTTGCATGGTTCGTGTTCGGTTCGTACACGCCACCGGGCGGCGGCGCAGCAGTGACGGGCGATCTGCACCGCTTCTTTGCTGGCGATAAAACCGCTGGCGGCTTCATGACGGGCTTCTTCCCGATCATGATGTTCGGCTTGCCGGCAGCTTGTCTTGCCATGTTCCACGAAGCACCGAAGGAACGTCGTGCAGTGGTGGGCGGGCTCTTGTTCTCGATGGCCTTGACCGCGTTCCTGACGGGCGTGACCGAGCCGATCGAGTACAGCTTCATGTTCCTCGCCCCCGCGCTCTACGCCATCCATGCTGTGCTCACGGGTCTGTCGCTCGCGATCTGCTCGGCGCTGGGCATTCACCTGGGCTTCACGTTCTCGGCTGGTGCGATCGACTATGTGCTGAACTACGGTCTGTCGCAGCGCGGCTGGCTGGCGATTCCTATCGGCCTGGTCTACGGTCTGGTCTATTACGGCCTGTTCCGCTTCTTCATCCGCAAGTTCAACATGGCAACCCCGGGTCGCGAGCCCGCAACGACGGACGCCGAAGTCGAATCGTTCGACAACACGGGCTTTGTCTCGCCGACTGCCGGCGCAACGGTGCCGCGCGCTGTGCGTTACATCGCGGCCTTGGGCGGTGCGTCAAACCTGACGCTCGTCGATGCCTGCACGACCCGTCTGCGTTTGTCCGTGGTGGATTCAGAGAAGGTTTCGGAGCCGCAACTGAAGGCAATCGGTGCACGCGGCGTGTTGAAGCGCGGCGCGACGAGCGTACAGGTCATCATCGGGCCGGAAGCCGATCTCATCTCCGATGAAATCCGTACCCAACTCGAGCGCTCGTCGACTCGCGGTGCGACGCCGGCTTCGTCCACGCCCGCTGCCAGTGAAGCCGCGCCATTGGCTTCGGTTTCTGCCGCCGAGCAAGGTCCGCTCGATCCGGATCCGGTGCGCTGGCTTGCCGTATTCGGCGGCGCAACGAACGTGGCTTCGCTCGACGCCGTGGCTACCACGCGTCTGCGCGTGGTCGTGCGCGATCCGTCGTCGGTTGATCGTCAGCGCTTGTCGACGCTCGATGTAGCGTGGGTTTCCGCCGATACCTTCCACATTGTCGTGGGTAACTCGGCGCCGCGTTATGCCGCCACGATGGCCAAGCGTTTGTCGACGGGTAACGGAGCGTCTCCGCTTCCGGCGTAAGCGGGCAGTGAAGCACCGCGGCTGAGCCTTCGGGTCTCGGCCGCGGAAGCTCTGTTGTCAACGTGAACCCATCGACACGATAGGTTCACCA
>NZ_CAXTGZ010000234.1:0-8673 GCF_964243625.1 uncultured Caballeronia sp. | reverse complement strand
CGCGCACTTCCTTGATTTCCTGACGCTCGTTCGCATGCATCTGGAGAATCCGGCCGAGCCGCTCCTTTTTCTCCTTGATGGCGTTGTAGACGGTATCGCCGGAATTCACGACGCCCGAATACACGCGGAAAAAGATCAACTGGCCCACGAACGGGTCCGTCATGATCTTGAACGCGAGCGCGGAGAACGGGTCTTCGTCAGTCGGATGACGTTCCGCTTCCTTGTCGTACTCGTCCACGCCCATGATGGCGGGCACGTCCGCCGGCGACGGCAGATAGTCGATCACCGCGTCGAGCATCGCCTGCACGCCCTTGTTCTTGAACGCGCTGCCGCAGAACATCGGCACGATCTCGCTGCGCAGCGTCCGTGACCGGATGGCCGCCTTGATCTCGTCTTCGCTGATTTCCTCACCGCCGATGTACTTGTCCATCAGCGCTTCGTTGGCGTCCGCGGCCGCTTCGATCATCTTCTCGCGCCATTCCTCGGCGGTTGCGAGCAGGTTCTCAGGGATTTCCTGATACTCGAACAGCACGCCCTGACTGGCTTCGTCCCAAATGATCGCCTTCATCTTGACCAGGTCGATCACGCCCTGGAAATGATCTTCGGCGCCCACGGGGATTTGCATCGGCACGGCGACGCCTTTCAGGCGCTCGCCAATCTGACGCTGCACGCGGAAGAAGTCGGCGCCCACGCGGTCCATCTTGTTCACGAACGCAATGCGCGGAACCTTGTATTTATTGGCCTGGCGCCATACGGTCTCGGATTGCGGCTGCACGCCACCGACCGAGTCGTAGACCATGCAGGCGCCGTCGAGCACGCGCATAGACCGTTCCACTTCGATGGTGAAGTCGACGTGTCCGGGTGTATCGATGATGTTGATACGATGTTCAGGGTAATTCCCGGCCATGCCTTTCCAGAAGGCCGTGGTGGCGGCAGAGGTGATGGTGATGCCGCGCTCCTGTTCCTGCTCCATCCAGTCCATCGTCGCCGCGCCGTTGTGAACCTCACCAATTTTGTGATTCACGCCAGTGTAGAAAAGAATGCGTTCGGTGGTCGTGGTCTTGCCGGCATCGATATGAGCGCTGATACCAATATTCCGATAGCGGTCGATGGGAGTCTTGCGGGGCACTTGAACCTCCTGTTGATTGGATGGAGCTTTTTGTTGCCGAACCGGCCGAATGCTGAAAATGGCGGTTTGGCGGCTCCGGAGCGAAGCGCTATGCGTGTTTCGCTGGTTTATCAGGATAGCGCGTCGAGGCTCTCTTTGCAGGAATCTTGCCAGCCCGCCAAAAACGGCGAATCCGTGCGCTAGAGGCGCCTCGCGCGTCCCACAACGCAAAAAGCCGGCGCGCGCCCGAAAGCGGCGGCCGGCTCCAAAGTCATTTGCGGGCGCGGCCGGGGATTCCGGGCGCCGGAGTGCGTTACTGCACGGGCGGCAATCCCTCGATCTTCATTCCAGGCTTGATTCCCTTTGCGGTGAACCAGCCCTTGCTCATCTCGAGCGCGTACACGCCGTTGTTGCGTGGGCAATGGTTGTTCTCCGTCTCGGCCTGCATTTCATCGATATCCGTCACCGTGCCGTCCTCGCGAATAAAAGCAATCGACAGCGGGATCAACGTGTTTTTCATCCAGAAGCAATGCACGGCACGTTCGTTGAACACGAACAGCATGCCTTCGTTGGGCGCGAGCTTCGTGCGATACATCAGGCCTTGCTCGCGATCGGCGTCGGATGAAGCAATGGCGGCGTCGATCACATACATGCCGGCCGTGAGCTTGGTGTGCGGAAAGTCTCCGGGTTGCTTGGCGCCCGGCGGCATTTGCTGCGCGTGTGCGCCAAGCGAAATGAGCGGCATGGCAACCACGACGAGCGCACGGCGAACCAGGCGGCCAAGGTTGAACGACGGGATTGAGCGGGGGGACATTGATGAAGGCCACGAAAGACGCACGGCGAAACTCCTCACGGGATAAAGCCGGTTGACTGAATGATCCGGCATGACTGGCGCATGTTACTTGAGCACGTGCAAAAAGAAAAAGGCAGAACCTCTGAAGGTGTCTGCCTTTAATGTCGCGTGAGCGACAGCACTACTTGGTATTAGCGTCGCGTTGCCGCGATCTATGACCAATTGATGCGACTTACTCCGACGCGGCCGAAGCTGCAGCAGCCGAAGCTGCCTTCTTGTGCGTAGCCTTCTTGTGGGTCGACTTCTTGTGTGCCGACTTGTGAGCGGTCGAAGCAGCTGCAGGAGCCGATGCTTCCGGTGCCGAAGCTTGTGCGAATGCAGCCGTTGCGAACAGGCCAGCGACGAGAGCAGCGATCAGTTTGTTCATGTTGTGAATCCTCAGCTTTAGTTTGATTTAACCTTATGACCCGGTCGATGGAGTCATGTCGGTAAACGAGCCATCCACCTTTTGGTTGACAGGGGTCTCGAACAAAAATGTCGATCCCGCTGCGAGCACTTGAACCTTACGTAAAGCCTTCATAAAAGGGTTGTTCGTTGCAGTTCTTCGCTAATGCCGGATGGCGGTTTAAGGCATCTGCTGCGAATAACGCCGCATGCGGTAAGTCGGTTGACGTGAGTTTTATGGGATAACGCAAGGCGGTCAGCAGAAGATCGTTTGGAAGACGAAATGAATTCGTAATGTGGTGCGCGCGACGCAACACTCAAACGGGCATTAGTTAAACGATGCCGTTCCAGGGGGCACGAGCGGGCAGGGTCATTGATGCGCCGGGTGTGAGGCCGAGGCCGAAGACATCGAGCGCGCCTATGCCGGTGCGCACCAGCCGCAAAGTCGGATACCCGACGGCCGCCGTCATGCGGCGTACTTGCCGGTTACGCCCTTCAGTAATCGATAACTCGATCCACGTCGTCGGGATGGCGGCGCGGTATCGAATGGGCGGGGTGCGCGGCCAAAGCGCTTCCACCGACTCGACCAACTTCACCTTGCATGGGCGCGTGACGAAATCTCCCAGATCGACGCCTGCGGCCAGCCGTTCGAGCGCGGCGGCATCGGGCGCGCCTTCGACTTGCGCCCAATATCGTTTCGCGAGTTTGTGACGCGGTTCTGAAATGCGCGCCTGAAGCGCGCCGTCGTCGGTGAGCAGGAGCAGGCCTTCGCTGTCGGTATCGAGCCGGCCCGCGGGGTACACGCCGGGCGTGTCGATCCATTCAGCCAGCGACGGGTGTTTCTCGTGCGCTGAAAACTGGCAGATCGTGCCGAACGGTTTATTGAGCGCAATCAGCGGCATGGCGTCTGGTGCAGTGTCGGTGCGGTAAATGGCGAATGCCGGCATCTTAATGCACCAACATCACGGAACCGGCATACGCGCCATCCGGGCGGACGCTTCATACCGTGGGCTAGAATAGCCTTCGAAGCCGTATCGAACGTGCGCCGGCCTTGGCTGCAAGGCTGGCGACATTGTCTGGCCACCCCTTTTTTTGCCACCGATTTCCGTGCATTTCCTTATCTAATAGTCCAGTTTGAATTGGAGTCGCTCATGCCGTATCAGCACATCGTGGTTCCGACGGAGGGTGAGAAGATCACCGTCAACGCCGATTACACCCTCAATGTCTCCGACCAGCCGATCATTCCGTTTATTGAAGGCGACGGCACGGGCGTGGACATCACACCGGTGATGATCAAGGTAGTCGACGCAGCCGTGGAAAAAGCGTACGGCGGCAAGAAGAAGATTCACTGGATGGAAATCTTCGCCGGGGAGAAGGCGACCAGGGTTTACGGCCCTGACGTCTGGCTGCCCGACGAAACGCTGGACGTGCTGAAGGAATATGTCGTTTCGATCAAGGGACCGCTCACCACGCCGGTGGGCGGCGGTATCCGGTCGCTCAACGTCGCGCTGCGCCAGCAACTCGACTTGTACGTCTGCCTGCGCCCGGTCCAGTACTTCAAGGGCGTACCGTCGCCGGTGCGCGAGCCGGAGAAGACCAACATGGTCATTTTCCGCGAGAACTCCGAGGACATCTACGCCGGTATCGAATGGCCGGCTGAGTCCGAAGGCGCGAAGAAGATCATCAAGTTCCTGCAGGAAGAGATGGGCGTGAAAAAGATCAGGTTTCCGGAGACATCGGGTATCGGGATCAAGCCGGTGTCGCGTGAAGGCACGGAGCGCCTGGTTCGCAAGGCAATCCAGTACGCACTCGACAACAACCGCAGTTCGGTCACGCTCGTGCACAAGGGCAACATCATGAAGTTCACGGAAGGCGCATTCCGTGACTTTGGCTACGCGCTCGCGCAAAAAGAGTTCGCGGCCGAGCTGATCGATGGCGGCCCGTGGATGAAGATCAAGAACCCGAAGGGTAATGACGTTGTATTGAAGGACGTGATCGCGGACGCCTTCTTGCAGCAGATCCTGTTGCGTCCCGCCGAATACGATGTGATCGCCACGCTCAACCTGAACGGTGACTACGTTTCCGACGCTCTGGCGGCGCAAGTTGGCGGAATCGGCATTGCGCCGGGCGCGAACATGTCGGATTCGGTCGCCATGTTCGAAGCTACACATGGCACGGCGCCGAAGTACGCGGGCAAGGATTACGTGAATCCCGGCTCGGAGATTCTCTCGGCGGAAATGATGCTGCGCCATATGGGCTGGATCGAAGCCGCCGACATCATCATCAAGTCGATGGAAGCATCGATCCTGCAAAAACGCGTCACCTATGACTTCGCACGCCAGATGGAAGGCGCGACTCAAGTGTCGTGTTCAGGGTTCGGGCAGGTGCTGGTCGAGAATATGTAGGCGTGCAACTGGACATGTAGTAAATGGCTGAGGCCCCGATGCAACCGAAAGGCATCGGGGCTTTTTTCGTCCGTTTCCCGTCCCAAAACAAAAAAACCCGGCTCGCAGCCGGGTTTCGAGGACTGTGCGCTTTTCGAACGGTCAGGCAGATTCCTGGATGTTCGATGCCTGTTTGCCCTTCGGTCCCTGGACAATCTCGAAGCTGACCTTCTGGCCTTCCTTGAGTGTCTTGAAACCATTCATCTGTATCGCCGAGAAATGTGCAAAAAGATCCTCGCCGCCTTCATCGGGCGTGATGAATCCGTAGCCTTTCGCGTCGTTGAACCATTTGACCGTACCTGTTGACATCACTTCCCCTCTTACTCTCGTCGCTACCACGAGCACGCTCGAAAAGCTTGACGACCCACTATGTGAGCCGCCCCCTCCTCACAAGCTCACCTCGGCCTTTCTTCACCTGAAACGCTTCGGAAAAAAGTGCCAATTTGATTGTTTAATCTCTTAAATCAGGTGTCAAGAAAATTTTGAGATGGCCGTAAAGCCGTTGTAAATGCCTCATTTCAAGGGTTTTTCCCGCTTTGCGCGTATCCCGCCGCACAAGCACGCCATCTTGAAAAGTCGCATAATCGACGCACATGCAGTACAGGCAGGAAGCGGCACGAGACGTGCGCAATGTTGGCGGGCCGTATCGCTTGTACGAGGCGCAGCAAAGTCGTCCAGGAAGTGACCAGGGCAGGCCGCACAAGGTGAACAATTCGTTTTTTTGAGAGCTGTGCGATACTGGATTCAACGGTGTTTCAAGAGGGCCGGTTCGGTAAAAAGAGCCGGCGGAATTCAGCAAGCGACAGGTCGCGCGAAGTGTGCGGCGACATCGATTCGGCCCCTACGGCGAACGGAGTTTTGGCGAGATGGCGAGCCTGTCCAAGTTGTTTAGAATGGGCGTATGGCGATCAATCCCAACAAGCAGGATGGCACCGTACTGGAGCGGCAGGAACAGAAGCTCAAACAGCCGTCCATGTACAAAGTGGTGCTGTTGAATGACGACTTCACGCCGATGGAATTCGTCGTGTTCGTCGTGCAGGAACATTTCAATAAGGATCGTGAGACTGCGACGCAGATCATGCTGAAGGTTCATCGCGAAGGCAGGGGAGTTTGTGGGGTCTATACGCGGGACATCGCGTCGACCAAAGTTGAGCAAGTCGTTAGCCACGCGAGGCAAGCGGGTCATCCGCTGCAGTGTGTGATGGAGGAAGCATGATTGCCCAGGAACTGGAAGTCAGTCTGCACATGGCGTTTATGGAAGCACGTCAGGCGCGGCACGAGTTCATTACGGTCGAGCATCTTTTACTGGCCTTGTTGGACAACCCGACCGCGGCTGAAGTGTTGCGTGCATGCGCAGCAAACATTGAAGATTTGCGGCAAAACCTGCGCAATTTCATTCATGACAATACGCCCACCGTGCCCGGCACGGACGACGTCGATACTCAGCCCACGCTTGGTTTTCAGCGCGTAATCCAGCGCGCGATCATGCATGTGCAATCAACGTCGAATGGAAAGAAGGAAGTCACCGGCGCGAACGTGCTGGTCGCTATCTTCGGCGAAAAAGATTCGCATGCCGTCTACTATCTGCAACAGCAGGGCGTGACGCGCCTCGACGTCGTCAATTTCATCTCGCATGGTATTGCGAAGACGAACACGGGCGATGCGGCGAAGGCGAGCAGCGAAGCGAATCCGGAAGCGGAAGACGCGGCAGCGCAAAAGGAAACCCCTCTTGCGCAGTTCACGCAGAACCTGAACCAGCTTGCGAAGGACGGCAAGATCGATCCGCTGATCGGCCGCGAACTGGAAGTCGAACGTGTGGTGCAAGTACTTTGCCGCCGCAGGAAGAATAATCCGCTGCTCGTAGGTGAGGCTGGCGTGGGTAAGACCGCCATTGCCGAAGGGCTCGCATGGCGCATCACGCGCGGCGAAGTGCCGGATATTCTCGCCGACGCACAGGTGTATTCGCTCGATATGGGTGCATTGCTCGCCGGTACTAAATACCGGGGCGATTTCGAGCAGCGTCTCAAGACAGTGCTGAAAGAGTTGAAGGAACGCCCGCATGCGGTGTTGTTCATCGACGAGATTCATACGCTGATCGGCGCGGGTGCTGCATCGGGTGGAACGCTGGATGCATCCAATCTGCTGAAGCCGGCGTTGTCGTCGGGTCAACTGAAGTGCATCGGCGCCACTACGTTCACCGAATATCGTGGGATCTTCGAAAAAGACGCAGCGTTGTCGCGTCGTTTCCAGAAGGTCGATGTCGCTGAGCCGACTGTCGAGCAGACCATCGCGATCCTGCGTGGACTCAAGTCGCGGTTCGAGGAACACCACGGCGTGAAGTATTCGTCGGGTGCGCTTTCGGCAGCGGCTGAACTGTCGGCGCGTTTCATCACCGACCGTCATTTGCCGGACAAGGCAATCGACGTGATCGATGAAGCGGGTGCCGCGCAACGCATCCTGCCGAAGTCGAAGCAGAAGAAAACGATCGGCAAGAATGAGATTGAGGAAATCATCTCGAAGATCGCCCGCGTCCCGCCGCAAAGCGTGTCGCAAGACGATCGCAGCAAGCTGCAGACGCTGGATCGGGATCTGAAGAGCGTGGTGTTCGGGCAAGACCAGTCCATCGATGCCCTCGCGGCTGCCATCAAGATGGCGCGTGCGGGTCTCGGCAAGACGGACAAGCCAATCGGCGCATTCCTGTTCTCGGGTCCGACGGGTGTCGGCAAGACGGAAGTTGCGAAGCAACTGGCGTTCACGCTGGGTATCGAACTGCTGCGCTTCGACATGTCCGAGTACATGGAACGTCACGCGGTGAGCCGGCTGATCGGCGCGCCGCCGGGATATGTCGGATTCGATCAGGGCGGTTTGCTGACCGAAGCCGTCACGAAGAAGCCGCATTGCGTGCTGTTGCTGGACGAAATCGAGAAGGCGCATCCGGATATCTATAACGTGCTGCTGCAGGTCATGGACCACGGCACGCTGACCGACAACAACGGTCGCAAGGCAGATTTCCGCAACGTCATCATCATCATGACGACGAACGCGGGCGCTGAAGCGATGCAGAAATCGGTTATCGGCTTCACGAACCGTCGGGAAACCGGCGACGAAATGGCCGATATCAAGCGGATGTTCACGCCTGAGTTCCGCAATCGTCTGGACCAGATCATCAGCTTCCGTTCGCTGGATGAAGAAATCATCATGCGCGTGGTCGACAAGTTCCTGATGCAACTGGAAGATCAGTTGCACGAGAAGAAGGTCGATGCGGTCTTTACGGACGCGTTGCGCAAGCACCTCGCGAAGCATGGTTTCGATCCGCTGATGGGCGCACGGCCAATGCAGCGCCTGATCCAGGACACGATTCGTCGTGCGCTGGCTGACGAGTTGCTGTTCGGCAAGCTGATGACGGGTGGCCGCGTGACGGTCGACGTGGATGCGGACGACAAGGTGTCGCTGACGTTTGACGAAAGCCCTGTCCCGCGCAATCCAAACCCGGAAGCGGTCGAGGTCGAGTAAGCAACAAGCAGGTGATGACTGAAGTCAGGTGACACGCGTGTAAGGTGTGTCATCATCGGCGAGGCGGCGCGGAGAAACTTTCCGCGCCGCCTCGCTTTTTTACGTCCGCGAGCGTTGCGGATATTGACTTCAAGAGGTTGATTTGAGCTTTGAACGTGGGTCGTTCGAGACCATTGTCGAACGGGAGAAGGGGCTGCACCGGAGTCTGACGGCCGGACAGATGTCGATGATCGCCATTGGCGGGGCGATTGGAACGGGATTGTTTCTGGGCAGTGGTTTTGCGATCGGCTTTGCCGGGCCGAGCGTGTTGCTGAGTTACGCGATAGGCGCGGTCATCGCCCTGTTGCTGATGGGCGCGCTGGCCGAGATGA
>NZ_CAXTGZ010000233.1:0-8682 GCF_964243625.1 uncultured Caballeronia sp. | reverse complement strand
TGTTTGCACAACCTTGCAAATGTTCTCCGAAGCGCAGGTGCTTACAACGCGATTGATCCCACGATTAGTCCTAGCCAAAAGCGGCGAAACGCGAGGCAAGCGGCGGCGCCATGCCACGCCACCGTTTTCGCACGCAGCATGCCTGCAGTTCAATGCCGGTCATTCCCCGGCCCATTCACCGCGAAGATCGCTGTCCTGCAGGAGTTCGAGCAGGGTTTCCGCCGGCCGGCTCAAATGCTTCGCCGCCAGCGCGATGAACTCGACTTCCGGCAATTCCGGCAACTCGGCACGATTGGTTGGGGGTGCGAGTCCCCTGCCCGAGAGAAAGTTCGAACGCACTGTCAGGCCCAGCCCGCCACGCGCGGCGGCAATGCATCCTGCATACGAGCTGCTCGTGCAGACCATTTGCCATTGGGCGCCCGCGGCCGCGAGCGCATCGAGCACCACGGCACGAGTGACGCTCGGCTCGGCGACGAGAATCAGCGGCAAGGGCTGCGCGAGATCCACTTCGGTGCCGGTCCGCGCAAGCCATTCCAATTTTCCTGAAAAGAGCGGTATGCCGCGCCGGTCGCCCAGCCGCCTTTTGCCGATCAGCAGATCGATCGCGCCTGCATCCAGGCGTTCGTAAAGCCGCCCCGTCATGCCAATGGTGATCTCCAGCTCGACATCGGGATGCGTGCGCCGGAACGCAGCGAGCACGCTCGGCAGCGGCCCGAGCGCCATATCGTCCGATGAACCCAGCCGCACGCGGCCACGCAACCGCGGCGAGCGGAATTGCGATTCGGCATGGGACATGGCCTCGAGGATCACGCGTGCGTGAACGAGCATCGCTTCGCCGTCGGCGGTGATCGCGAGCGAATGGGTATCGCGGACCAGCAGGCGGCGACCCACATGTTCCTCGAGACGCCGGATGTGCTCGCTGACGCTCGACTGCGTGAGACTGAGCTGACGGCCGGCGTCAGTGAAACTATGCGACGCGGCCACCGTCGCGAAGGTGTTCAGCCAGACAGGATTGAGCATGTGCCATTGTTATCGACTATTCCGATAGCAGTCAATGTTATCAGCGGGGTTCCCGATAACCGCGCATCGTCTTAAAATCTTCACATTGCACGGAATTCCGCGCTATAACGCTTCGTCAGTAAAAGAATGACCCCAAAGAACTCACACACGGCGCTTCTCTGGATCGTGGCCGTCGGCTTTTTCATGCAGGCCCTCGACACGACTATCGTCAATACGGCCCTGCCCTCCATTGCGCGAAGCCTGCACGCGCAACCGCTCGCCATGCAACCGATCGTGGTTGCATACACGCTGACCATGGCGTTGCTTACGCCTGCCTCCGGCTGGCTCGCCGACCGCTTCGGCACGCGGCGCGTCTATTTCGTCGCCATTCTCCTGTTCGTGATCGGATCGCTGTGCTGCGCGAACGCACAAACGCTGAACCAACTGATCGTGGCACGCGTGATCCAGGGTATCGGCGGTTCCATGCTGCTGCCTATCGGCCGGCTCGCCGTGCTTCGCAGCGTGACCGGCGAAGCATATGTTTCGGCGCTGGCGGTGATCTCCATTGCGGGCCAAGTCGGCCCGATTCTCGGCCCGACCCTGGGCGGCTGGTTCGTCGAATCTTTTTCGTGGCACTGGATCTTCCTGATTAACGTGCCGATCGGCGCAGTCGGTCTGCTCGCGGTGCAGCGTTTCCTGCCCGATGACGCCATCTCCGATGCCCCGCCTTTCGACTTCATCGGCGGCGCGATGTTGTCGCTCTGCATGGTCGCGTTTTCGATGGCGCTCGACAGCCCCGCGCAATCGCACAAGATATTGGTATCGGGCGGTTTGTTCGCGGTGTCCGCCATCGCCGCGCTCGCCTACATTCCGTACGCAAGGCGCCGTGCGAATCCGCTGTTCAACCTGTCCTTGTTCAGCGAACCGAATTTCAGCGTCGGGCTGATCGGCAACTTGCTGTGCCGGATTGGTTCGAGCGCCGTGCCGTTCCTGCTGCCGCTGCTCATGCAATTGCAGCTCGGTTATTCACCGCTGCATTCGGGCTTGATGATGCTGCCCGCCGCGTTCGCGGGGACGATCGCGAAGGGCTGGATCTCGCCGCTCGTCAAACGCTATGGCTACGACAACTTCCTGCTGTGGAACACGATCCTGGTCGGTGCATCGATAGTCGGCTTCGCGTCGTTCTCGGTGAGCACGCCGCTCGTGCTGGAAATTGCGATTCTCGCGGTGTTCGGCGCCTGTAATTCCATGCAGTTCGCCGCGATGAACAGCGTCACGCTCAAGGGACTTTCGATCAAGGATGCGGGCAGCGGCAACAGCCTCTTCTCGATGGTGCAGATGCTCGCGATCGGACTGGGTGTATCGATAGGCGGTGGCCTAGTGTCCGTTTTCTCGTCGAGCCTCGGCTCGGCCGCGCTGGCGTTTCGCATCGCGTTCGTGTGCGTGGGCCTGGTCACGCTCGCGTCGGCCATCGTGTTCCGGTTCCTCGATGCCGTCCCCCCACGTGCCTCGACCCAGCCCGCAACCTCATAGGCTTCGTCTGCAAGCATCGGCTGTAGCGTTTAAGCTTGCTTGATGTTCAACCTGGTCAATCGCTCGAGGAGTTCGCCTTGGAATATCGTAAGTTTGGGAAGACCGGCCTGACCGTTTCGCGCCTGTGTCTCGGCACCATGACCTTCGGCTTGCAGACCGAAGAAAACGTGTCGCGCAGGATCATGGACCGTGCGGCGGAAGCGGGCGTGAATTTCATCGATACCGCCGACGTCTATCCGCTCGGCGCCGACGAAACGCATGCGGGCCGCACGGAAGAGATCGTCGGCCGATGGCTCAAGGACACGCCGTCGCGCCGCAGCGAATTCATTCTCGCGACCAAGGCGGTCGGCAAGATGGGCCAGGCGGCATGGGATCAAGGCGCGTCGCGCAAGCACTTGCTGGATGCGATCGATGCATCGCTCAAACGGCTGAATACCGATTACGTCGACTTGTATCAGTTGCATAGCGACGACCGCGAGACGCCGCTCGACGAAACCCTCGAAGCGCTCGATACCATCGTGCGTCATGGCAAGGCGCGCTACATCGGCGTGTCGAATTTCCTGGCGTACCGGCTTGCGACCGCGCTCGGCCGCTCGGACTTCCTGCGCGTCGCGCGCTTCATCTCCGTCCAGCCGCGATACAACCTGCTGTTTCGCCAGATCGAGCGCGAGCTGCTGCCGCTTGCGACCGACGAACACCTCGCCGTGATTCCGTACAACCCGCTCGCCGGAGGCCTGCTGACCGGCAAGCACAAGCACGACGCCAAACCGTCCGATGGCCGTTTCACCGGGACGGTCGGCAAGGCCGGCGAGATGTATTCGCAGCGCTACTGGCACGAGCGCGAGTTCGAGACCATCGCGAAGCTGCAGCAGATCGTGAAGGAAACCGGCGAGTCACTGACAAAGACATCGGTGGCCTGGGTGCTGGCGAATCCCGCGATTACATCGGCGATCATTGGTGCGAGCAAACCCGAGCAACTCACCGACAGCCTGGCCGCCGTCGACCTGAAACTCGACGACGCGTTGAAAGCGAAGCTCGACGATGCAACGAAGGAATATCGCTGGGGCGATGCGGCCCGCTAGATTTGCGAAAGTGCCGGTTTCGGCCGGCACGGGCAGACCTAGTACCTCGTGATATCCCGTGGCTCGAACGTGCGCGACGGCCCGCGCTGTTTGGCCGTGGCGACCATTGCACGGCCGAGTTGCTGCGTCGTCGTGATCGCATTCGGAAACGAACGCCGCAACAGCGGAAATAACGGCCCCATGACGGAAATGACCGCCTGATACATCGGCGTCTTCGAACGGATGCCGTTCATCGGCTGGATCGCTCCGGGGCGGAACATATAGGCCGCCTTGAAGGGCATGCGCAAAAGCGCGTTCTCCGTGCGCCCCTTCACCCGCGCCCACATGCTGTTTCCGCGCTCGGTCGTGTCCGTGCCCGAGCCCGAGACATACGAGAACGTCATCCCGGGATTGATTCGCGACAAGACCCGCGCGATGCCGAACGTCAGGTCATATGTCAGATGCGCGTAGTCGGCCTCTTTCATTCTGAACGACGACACGCCGAGGCAGAAAAAGCAGGCGTCGAATCCAGTAAGCTGGTCCTCGATTGCGGAGAGATCGAAGAGATTGCCATGCACGATCTCGTTGAACTTCGGATCGAGTTGTTTCGTGGAACTGCGCCCGAGCGCGACCACGCGCTCGACATCCGGGTCGAGCAGACATTCCCGCAGCACGCCCTGCCCGACCATTCCGGTCGCGCCAAAAACGATGACTTTCATAGTTTCTCCGGCCTTTGGACGCCCGGCTTTGCGTCCCGCTTTGCGTCCCGCTTTATGTCCCGCTCTATGTCCCGCTCTATGTCCCGCTTCGGGCCCCATTCAGTGCCCGTGAGTTTCGCCGATACATCCCAGAGCTTCGCGCCGACAGCCGCATCCGTAGCCTGCGGGAAAATGCGCGCTTCCGATGGCGGCCCGATCATTTCCTGAAAACCCTTTGGCCCATAGTACGCGGCGCCGCGTGCTTCCGGTGCAGTGGCCGCAAGAAGCGTGGGCAAGGCGCCCTCCGCCGCGCTGTGGCTCAGGAACCGCGACATCACCCGACCGGCGAGCGCCAGCATGCCCGATGTTCCCGGTCCATTCGCAATCAGGTCCGTGCGTGCGAATCCCGGATGTGCAGCGTTGCTCATGAGGCCCCAGCCGTTTGCGTCGCTGCGCCGTTGCAACTCCAGCGCGAACATCAGCATGGCGAGTTTCGATTGCTCGTATGCGGGCCACGCTTTGTAGGCGCGCTCGCCCTGCAGGTTATCGAAGGCGATCTTGCCTCGCCTGTGCGCGATGCTGCTCAGGTTCACCACGCGCGGCGCGGCGCTCTTTTGCAGGAGCGGCAGCAACTGCGAAGTCAATGCAAAGTGACCGAGATAGTTCGTGCCGAACTGACGCTCGAAGCCATCGGCGGTTTTCTCGTGTTGCGGCAGCATCATCACGCCCGCATTGTTCACGAGGATATCGACGGGCGCGCCATCTGCGAGCAAGTGCTCCGAAGCGCGCGCGATTGACTTCAGACTCGCAAGATCGATCATCTCGAAGCTGACGCGCGCATTCGGCACTTCGTGGCGGATACGGTCAATTGCCGCCCGGCCCTTGGCCTCGTTGCGTCCCGTGAGAATCACCTCGGCGCCCGCTCGCGCCAGTTCCAGCGAGGTCTCGTAACCCAATCCACCCGTCGCGCCTGTCACGACAACGCGCTTGCCGGTTTGCGGCGGGATATCGGCAGTCGTCCATGTGCTCATTTGAATTCCTTTGGCATTTGATTGCGTGAGTAATCAGTCATTAAATCGGCGGCAAATTGGCTTGAATCAGGCGGACTTCAGGCTTTGTCGCGCGCGACGCCATTCCAGAACACGTCGAAGCCAATCTGCCGATACCGCCCTGCTTCATCGGGATACGCATTCATGAATCCCATCGTGGTCTCCGCCAGCGCCTTCATATTCGCCGCAATGAACTCGCACGGATAAGCCTGCAAGATCTCGGTCTTGATGCTGTGCAGCGCGAGCGCTTCGATTTCGGCAAATGGTTCGTACCCGACCGCCTTCGATTCCTCAGTGACAATATCCGCCACCGATAACTGGTCGAGCACATTCAACCGCTGCGGATTGGCCACACCCCAGTCCACGAAAGCGTTCCACAAGTATTCGAGCCTGTTGCGCACCGGCCCGCGCCGCGGGAACTGCGCCATCAGCGCGTCGGCGAGTTCGAGCTTGATCGACCGATACAACGCGTTGACCAGTTCGTCCTTCGTGCGGAAATAGGTGAACAGCGTCCCTTCGGCGACGCCCGCCTGCTTCGAGATGGCCGATGTAGGCGCGGCGGCAAGTCCGCGCTCGGCGAAGACCTGCTCGGCGGCAAGAAGAAGTGCGTTGCGTTTGTCGTCGCTTTTGGGTCGGGCCATCGAAGATCTTGCAGTTTAAATGAGTGAATACTCAATTATAACCAATTTTGAGATTGACGCAATATCGCTCCGGACGGGCCAAAACCCGCCCGTGCTAGCATCGGGCCGTCTTCTTGCTATAGGGCGCCGGCATGGGAGCTTGCCGCGCCTACGTCACGATTCCAGCTTCCCTCAAGGCATTTATGAACAACCACTCCGTACACCAAAAGTTTTTCCACATCCTGCTGTTCGTGGTTACCGTCGCGCTTTGCTGGATCCTGACGCCGTTCTTCGGCGCGATCTTCTGGGGGACGATTCTCGCCATCCTGTTCCAGCCGATGCAGCGCTACCTTGCCGCCAAATTCGGCAAGCGCCGCAATCTCGCTGCGTTTGCAACGCTCGGGCTGACCATCGTGATCGTGATCCTGCCGCTGTCGTTTGTCGCGGCCACGCTGGTCCAGGAAATCGGTCTCGCCTACACGCAGATCAAGTCGGGCCAGCCCAACTTCACGATGTACTTCCAGGAAGGCATCCACGCGCTGCCGAAGTCCGTGCAGACCTTGCTCGGCCGTTTTGGACTCACGGATATCCCGAGCATCCAGAAACGGCTGACCGATGGCGCCGCCGCGATCAGCCAGTTTGTCGCGACGCAAGCCCTCAGCATCGGACAAAACACATTCCAGTTCGTGATCAGCTTCGGTGTGATGCTGTACCTGGTGTTTTTCCTGTTGCGCGATGGCGGTGAAATCGGCCGGCGCATTCGCCGCGCATTGCCGCTCGATGAAGCGCCGAAGCAGCACCTGATCGCCAAATTCACAACGGTCGTACGCGCAACCGTGAAGGGCAATATCGCCGTTGCCGCAGCTCAGGGGTTTCTCGGCGGGATGATCTTCATGTTTCTCGGCATCCAGGGCTCGCTGCTCTGGGGCGTGCTGATGGCTTTCCTGTCGCTGCTTCCGGCCATTGGCGCCGCACTCGTCTGGGCGCCGGCGGCAGCGTATTTCCTGCTCACCGGCGACATCTGGAAAGGCGTGATCCTGATCGCGTTCTGCGTGGTCATCATCGGTCTGGTCGATAACATCCTGCGTCCGATTCTTGTTGGCAAGGACACGAAGATGCCGGACTGGGTCGTGCTGATTTCGACCTTGGGCGGGATGGGACTGTTCGGGATCAACGGCTTTGTGATCGGACCGCTGATCGCCGCGTTGTTCATGGCGGCCTGGGACCTGTTCACGCAGAACGAAGAAGGCCAGGCGGAAGGAACACGGACCATCGACAAGGTGTGAGTTTGCCTGCTGAATGAAAAACGGCTCGCTAATTGGATCAGCGAGCCGTTTTTTCCATGAGAACCCGTTCGACTCAGCGCCGCTCTGCCCCCGCGTACTTGCAGTCGAAGCGTTTTCTCACCGTGCCGTTTTCATCGACACTTTCCAGATACACATCGAACTGCCAAAGTCGAGCCATGTGCTTGAGCACTTCCTCGCTGTCGTTGGTGAGATGCCGGTTATCGGTCATGAAGTGGCGAAGCGTGAGGCTTCGGTCACCGCGCGTGTTCACCGAGTAGACCTGGATATTGGGCTCCCGGTGATGCATGTCGTATTGACGCGATAACGCTTGCCGCACGTACCTGTACCCGCTTTCGTCGTGAATCGCCGATACCTCCAGCGAGTCGCGCATGTCGTCATCGAGAATCGAGAACAGGCGCATTTCCCGGATCAGATGTGGTGACAAATACTGCGCGATAAAACTTTCGTCCTTGAAATTGCGCATGGCGTAGTGCAGTGCTTCCAGCCAGTCGCTGCCGGCAAGTTCCGGAAACCATTCCCGGTCTTCGTCCGTCGGGTTTTCGCAGATGCGGCGGATATCGCTCATCATGGAAAAGCCAAGCGCATACGGGTTGATGCCGCTGTAATACTGCTTGGTCACCGGCGGCTGATACACCACGTTGCTGTGCGAATGGAGGAACTCCATCATGAAGCCGTCCTCGAGCCGGCCTTCCGCATACAGCGTGTTGAGCAGCGTGTAATGCCAAAAGGTGGCCCAGCCTTCGTTCATGACCTGCGTTTGGCGCTGCGGATAGAAATACTGTCCCACCTTGCGCACGATGCGAATCACCTCGCGTTCCCAGGGTTCGAGCAAAGGCGCATTTTTCTCCGCGAAGTACAGCAGGTTTTCCTGCGGCTCCGGCGGATATCGGCTTTCGATCTCTTCGGTTGTCGTCGCCTTTTTATTGGGCAACGTGCGCCAGAGTTCATTCACCTGCGATTGCAGATACGCTTCGCGCTCACGTCGCGCAGCAGCTTCCTTCGCCAGCGACAACTTCTGCGGCCGCTTATACCGGTCCACCCCGTAATTCATCAGCGCATGACATGAGTCGAGCAACTCCTCGACGCGATCGATCCCGTGCCGCTCCTCGCACTCTGCGATGTAATTCTTCGCATAAACCAGGTAGTCGATGATCGCATGGGCATCTGTCCACAACTTGAACAGATAGTTGCCCTTGAAGAACGAGTTGTGCCCGTAAGCGGCATGCGCAATGACGAGCGCCTGCATCGTCATCGTGTTCTCTTCCATGAGGTACGCAATACATGGATTCGAATTGATGACGATCTCGTAAGCAAGGCCCATTTGCCCACGCCGGTAACTCTTTTCGGTCGACAAGAAGTGCTTGCCGAACGACCAGTGCCGATAATTCACCGGCATGCCCACCGACGCGTACGCA
>NZ_CAXTGZ010000232.1:0-8748 GCF_964243625.1 uncultured Caballeronia sp. | reverse complement strand
TGCCGCGGGGAGTCGGCAGCCGCCCAGGATGCGGAGCCGTCGGACGATACGGTCAAGATAGACGGCGCCTCGTGGACGCCATGCGCAGCCGAATACGAGCGATGCTCCTTCGATGGCGCCAGAAAAGTGCTCTATGGCACGCCCGAAAAACACTCGGTCAAGACATTCACCGGCGGCACGGGCTGCGACAACGGCGTTTTCGACGACCCCGCTCCGGGCGCGACAAAGCATTGCTGGGTGGAAGCAAGCTCGAAACCGAGCGGCGCCGCACGCTTTATTGCCGATGCACCGCCGCCGTCCACCCCGCTCGCGATGCAATGCACGGCTGCCGCCCCGGTTGAAATCTCCGGTTCGAGCCCGACGGCGGACAGCGTCGAAGCCGATACCCCCGGCAGCAACGGCACGCGCATGTTCCCGAGGCGCCAACCGTTCGACGTGACGCTGACCACGCGAACGAAATCGACCGGCACGCTCGTCTGGCAGGTCCAGGACGCATGGAACACGGTCAAGGCGAGCGGCCGCATTGCCGTCGCGCCGGGCGTGCACGGGTCGTCCATCCGATGCATTTCGCAGGCAGCAGGGTATTTCGCCGTCTCGGCACGGCTCGAATCTCCCAATGCGTCGCCGGTGACGCTTCCGTCCAAAGGCACACGGCCGGCAGGCATCGCTACGTTCGGCGTGCTGCCCGACCTCTCGGGCGTGTTGCCGCCGGTCAAGTACAAGCACGCCGACCTGCATCGCTTTGGCGGTCAGGGCGCGGCATATCTGCGACCGGGTCAGTCATGTTGTTCCGGCGACGGCTACCGGCCGCTCTATACGGACCTCGGTCTCACGTGGGTGAACGACAACCGCAACTGGTACATGACGGAGCCGAAGGCGCCGAACACCTTCAACGCCGCCGCCGATAACCTCCAGCCTTTCTTTAAACCAGGCGACCTGCTGCGCCTGATCCAGCTCGATGGCATTCCGGGCTGGGCAAACCAGACAGGCAAGGACACGCATAGCTACGCGCCCTCCTCGCTCACCGACTACAGCGCATACATGAAACGCGTGGGCGAAGAGTCGAACCGTGTGCGCTCGACCGTATTTCCGACGCAATCGAGCAATTACTACCAAGTGAGCTGGGAGCCTGATTATGAAGGCGGCCTTCCGTGGCGCGATTCCGACGCCAATCTCGTCGCGATGTACAAAGCCACGTACGAAGCCATCCACGCGACCGATCCGCATGCGGTGGTCATGGGGCTGACGTTGTCATCGCTGGGAAAAAACACCGAGTGGCTGAACCGTCTCGCACCGCTTGGGATTGCCAAATATATCGATGGCGTGAGCGCGCACGGTTATTACGATGTCGGCACGTCGCCCTCGCATCCGCCCGAGCGCATGGCGGGCAACAGCGATCCGCAAAAGGCGGCGCAAAGCTTGCCGGCCATGATGCGCACGCTGCGCCACACCATGACGCAGATGCTCAAACCCGGCGCGAAGCTTTTCATAACCGAGTCCGGGATCAGCTATGACATCGGCACGAAGTACGGAAGCACGACGCCGTCCGCGAACGTGTTGTATGCGCAGGGCGCGCTCGTCGCACGCCTGCATCTGATCCTGCTCGGCGAAGGCGCCGACATGAGCTACATTTTCTACGCGACCGATCCGCCCGAAGTGGGGTACGGCATATTCTTCGACCTCGTGAACGCCGAAGGCGGTTTCGGCCCGATGCAGATCAGCCCAAAACCCGCCGCCATGGGCGTGGCGGCAATGACGCGTGCGATAGACGGCACTACCACTTTAGGCCACGTCAAGGACACCCCGCCCGGCGTGTATGCCTATGCGTTCCAGCGGCTGGACGGCGGCAAGGTCGTGACCGCGCTATGGACCCATGACAACGCCGCGTGGCCCGGCGCCTCGGGCTTCAGCGCCACGCGGGGCGTGCGTTATTCGCTTACCGTCGATGCACCCGGCACTTCCGGAACGCTCACCGTGCTCGACATGATGGGCAATCCATCGACGCTGCCCTACGCGAACGGGCAGGTGGCGTTGACCCTCACCGAAGCGCCCGTGTACGTCATTTCGCAGAACACCGAGGTGATGAAGAAGAACGTCGACGCGCCAGAGGGGTATGCCGCGAGGTAGCTTCATGTTCCATTGCGCTTCAGACTGTTTCGATGAAGCTGCCGGGCCTTTACGAAAGTTCCGACAGTTTCATCGTCAGGCGTCCCTTAAATTCGATCTCTCCAAGATCATTTGAGGTAACGGCGCATGCCGTTGTAATCGCCATGAACCAACACGATACATCGCGCGCTTCGTCGCTCGGCAGCAACCTTCTTCTCGCCGTATTGATCGGCTGCGCCACCGTGATGACCGCATGTCCGGTCGACACACCCGACCCCGCCGACACAACGCACGCTGAAAACACCACGCTCGTACCGAATGAACTGCGCTGACTTCCTTTTGGCTTACGAACACGATCTTTCGTCGGTTTCTGCCAGTCCATCGCCAATACGGCGGCTCTGGACGCGCGCTAAACTGAATTGCCTGCATTAAGTGCCGGAACAGTCATCGATGCACAGGAAAACTTTGCGTCCTGGCGCCACATGATTGTGTTTCCAGTAAGCGGTATCTGCACACGCCTGTCCAAGAACAACGACCATGACTGAGGTATTTCGAGCGTGACAGACCTTTCTTCGTTTTCCGCAGTTTCCGATACTCACGGCACCGCCCACCCGGCGAAATCCCCGGCTACTGCCAGCGCTTCTCATCTGAATGAAGCGGATTTTCTCGATGTCGTTCGGCTGACACCGCTTGTGTCCATCGACCTGATCGTGACCGACGGCAATCGTCGCGTGCTGCTCGGGCAGCGGCGCAACCGTCCGGCGCAAGGCATGTGGTTCGTACCGGGCGGACGCGTGATGAAAGGCGAAACGCTCGATACCGCGTTCACGCGCGTGGTACGCGACGAGCTGGGTATAGCCAGCGTCCAGCGTTCAGCCTCGCGTTTGTTCGGCGTATTCGAGCACCACTACGACGACAACTTTGCCGGCGTTGCGGACATCAAGACGCATTATGTGGTGCTCGCTTACTCCATCACGCTCGGCGGCGCCGTGCCTATAGGCCGCTTCGTTCAGCACAGCGGTTACGCGTGGCTGCTGCCCACTGAAGTACTCAGTCGTGACGACGTGCATCCGAACGCCAAGGCTTATTTTCGGTAACACGCAGCGACGCAGTCCACTTGATTGGCGAGCGGCTTCATGAGCCGCTTTTTTTGGCCCATGCACATACGAAAAAAAGCCCGCACGAGGCGGGCTAAAGACCATAGCGCGCACCGGGGGGCTAGCGCTACTTGAAACACGGCACATGCTGCAATTGATTACGTGTCCCCGACACGGCCGGACCTGCCTGCAGCTGACAAACTCCGGCGACGTCGTTATCAGGCATCGACTGCGAGTTCGGGCGTTTCATCCAAAGGCGGTTCGTCTTTCGGCTCGACTTCGGGTTCGGCTTCGGGCGCAGGGCGACGGCTTGCAAGGAACGCCTTCAGATAGGCGTCAAACTGCTGCGCCACTTCCGGATGCCGTAATGCGAACTCGACAGTCGCTTTCAAATAGCCGAGCTTGCTGCCGCAATCGAAACGCTTGCCTTTGTACCGATACGCCAGCACCTGTTCGTCAGCGAGCAACGCCTGGATTGCATCGGTCAACTGGATTTCACCGCCCGCGCCCGGCTTCTGCGTGCGCAGATGCTGGAAGATGCGCGGCATCAAGACATACCGCCCCACCACGCCGAGGTTCGACGGCGCGAGCGCCGGTTCGGGCTTCTCGACCACACGCGCGATCTTGAACAGATGATCGTCCCACTGGCGCCCGTCGATCACGCCATACGATCCTGATTCGCTCGGATCGATCTCCTCGACACCGAGCACCGACGAGTGATATCGATTGAACACTTCGACCATCTGCGCCATGACGGGTGGTTCGCCGTCGAGCAGATCGTCGGCGAGCATCACGGCAAATGGTTCGTTACCGATCAGCTTTTCAGCGCACAGCACGGCGTGGCCCAGGCCCAGCGGTTCGGCCTGACGCACGTACACGCAATCCACATGCGACGGCTTGATGTTGCGCACGAGGTCGAGCAACTCACGTTTGCCGCGTGCCTCGAGCTCGCTTTCAATTTCATATGACTTGTCGAAGTGATCTTCTATGGCGCGCTTGCCGCGGCCCGTGACAAAGATCATTTCCGTAATGCCTGCGGCGACCGCTTCTTCCACCGCGTGCTGGATCAGCGGTTTATCGACGATCGGCAGCATCTCTTTCGGACTTGCCTTCGTTGCAGGAAGAAAACGCGTTCCCAGTCCTGCGACGGGAAACACCGCCTTGCGTACTTTCAGCATATCCGCCCCTTGTTTGTCCGGCGCTCGCGAGCGGGCCAGGATTTCTAGTGAATGTGACTTGTTTGACTTATGTGGCTTATGTGGCTTGGCGAACGCATCACGCTCGTGCGCTATGCGCGTCGCAATTTCGATCACTAGCGATCACTAAGGGCCAGCTTATTACTCGAATATCGAAACCATCTGCCAACATCTCGTGCTTTTCAGACGACTGATATGACGCATCATCATCGCCGCGTATAGTGCGACGCATACGAGACCAAATACCCGCCGCTCTGACCGACAACGGAGAAAGTTGATGGGACACGCCAATGGCATGAGCCGGTTGCAGATTGTGCGCCCGACCGGTGCAAATACCGCACTCGCGCACGAGCTGCATGCTCAATCATCGCCCGATACAACCGAACACGAAGTGTCCGCCCCCGGCCAGGATCCGGCAAACGAAACCGCCAACGACGCAATGCAAGACGTTATGCACGAAGCCAGACTCGAAGGCACGCCGGCACCCAAGCGAATCGGCATTCTTATCTTCGAAGATTTTTCGCTTGTCGAAGTCAGTTCGATTTCCGAAGTGTTTTCGCTCGCCAACGAGATTCACGAACTGTCGGATGCAGCCGCGATCAAGGGTGGCGAGACGCCGGACTATGCGCTGCTGTTTTTATCGAGCGATGGCGGCAGCGTTGCCAGCAGTTGCTCCATGCGCATCTGGACCGAAAGTCTCGACACACGCTGGATGAGCGATTGCGATGCGCTGTTCATTGCCGGCGGAGAGGGCGCACAGCGCGCGAAACTCGACACGCAGTTGCTGCGCCGCTTGAGCCGCGTCGCGCCGAAGATTTCCTTCGTGAAGGCAATCGGCGAAGGCTCGCAGATTCTCGCCGCGGCGAACCTGTCGCTGCAGAATCGCGCGCCCGACTTCGAGGACCCCGCAGCGGCGTCCGCGTTGACGAGCTCGTTGTTCATTGCGGAACAGACGCTCACGCTCGATGACCCCAAGGGTCCGATCGCAGCCGCGTTGTCGATCATCAAGCGCGATTACGGTCCGGCGCTGGCGCGGGAAGTATCGGAGCGATCGATCCCCGGCGCGTGGCCGAAGCTGTCCGCCGTGCTCGAAGACACCGACGTGGGCGGCGTGCGGCAAAAAATCGACGCAGCCGCGCGCTGGATGCGTGAGAACTATATCCGCCCTATTTCCATCGCCGATGCCGCGCGTGTCGCCGCCATGAGCGAGCGCAACTTCCTGCGCCGGTTCAAGGCGCAGATCGGGCTGACGCCATCGGAATATTTATTGCGCGCCCGGCTCGATGCAAGCTGCATGTTGCTCGCGGCGACCGACCTGCCCGTCGACAAGATTGCACGCCGATGCGGCGCGGGAAGCGGCGACGGACTGGCGAAGATCTTTCGCAAACGCCTGTCTATCTCGCCGACGGAATACCGGCTTGCCGGACGCAGGAAAGCAGCAGAAGATTAAATAGATACGATGTAAAAGCACAGCGCGACAAGCCGTGCGCGACGTTTTCGGTCGCAGCACGGCGCGCGTTTTTCGGGGGAAGCATGACAAGTACCACCTTGATGGCCATGTTCACCAACCTGGGTGACGTGGCGGTGACCATTCCGGTCGCGGCGGGATGCGCGATCTGGCTGCGGGCAACGGACAAGCGCGAGGCGCTGGTCTGGATTGCATCGCTTGGCGCCGCGCTGGCGCTGGTCGGGATCAACAAGATTCTTTATGCGGGCTGCGGTATCGAAGTCCGATCGCTCGATTTTCGCGTGATCAGTGGCCATACCATGCTGACATCGGCGGTATGGGGCGTGACGTTCGGATTGCTGGCCGGGAGTTGGTGCGCGGGCTGGTACGGGCTTGGCGCGGCGGCCGGGTTGGCGCTCGGCGCGCTGATCGGTTTTTGCCGGGTCGTGCAGGATGCCCACACGCCCATTGAAGTCGTCGCCGGATGGTTCCTCGGCAGCGGCGTTGCGCTGTTTTTCCTGCGGCGCTTTTTCGGTCAGCCGCGCAAGATGACCGGGTCCATATTCGCGGGGCTCGGGCTGCTGGTTGTATCGACGATTGCTTACGGGCATCACGCCCCGATCCAGCAAATCCTGGTCGCTTACTCGCCGTGGTTATGCCGGTGGTTTGATTTCTGATTCTGCCCGGACTTTGCTCGCACCGGTCCATTCGATGATGCGAGCCGCGTCCTATTCAAGCACAGTCAGTTCCGCCTGTTCGATCTGCTCGGGCACGGGCGCCGGCATCAGCTCCGCCATGCATTCACGCAGATAAGCCTCGAAACCCTCCCGCACCTCCGGGTGTTGCAACGCGAGCTGCACGGTCGCCTTCAGATATCCGAGCTTGCTGCCGCAATCAAAGCGCGTGCCGTAATAACGGTAAGCGAGCACCTGTTCGGCTGAAAGCAATGACGCGATGGCATCGGTCAGTTGAATCTCGCCGCCGCTTCCTGGCGGCGTCTCGCGCAGATGCGAGAAGATCCCGGGCATGAATACGTAGCGTCCGACCACGCCGAGATTCGATGGCGCCAGCGCCGGCTGCGGCTTCTCCACGATGCCCGACAACTTGATGATGTCCTCCTCCCACTCGCGCCCTTCTATCACGCCGTAGGACGCGCTATCGATGCGGTTGATGCGCTCCACGCCGATCACCGAGCTATGGTAATGATTGAAGACATCGACGAGCTGCTTCATCACCGGCTCCTTGCTGTGGAGCAGATCATCCGCGAGGATGACGGCGAACGGGTTGTCGCCAATCAGCTTCTCGGCGCACAACACCGCATGTCCCAGGCCGAGCGCGTTCGGCTGGCGGACATAAAAACAATCCACGTTCGCAGGCTTGATCTTGCGGACGACGTCGAGGAGCGCCTGCTTGCCGCGCGCTTCGAGCTCCGCCTCGATCTCGTACGATTTATCGAAGTGATCCTCGATCGCACGTTTGCTACGGCCCGTCACGAAGATCATTTCCGTGATGCCGGCGGCAATCGCCTCTTCGACGGCGTATTGGATCAGCGGCTTATCGACGACGGGCAGCATCTCCTTCGGGCTCGCCTTGGTGGCGGGCAGGAAACGCGTTCCAAGTCCGGCGACAGGAAATACGGCTTTGGTGACTTTCAGCATCGCGCGCTTCCCAAATGATTATTTTATTGAGGCACGAACAGCCGTTCGTGCGGTTTCGTACATACGCATTGCCGATGACCGTGGTTATCCACGAAGAATCCGCTTTGATTCAACAACCGGGCTACAGCACGATCGGTCCAATCCCGCGCTATTCGATGTCGTCAGCCTGCGGAAAACGGATGCCTGATGCATTCATCTTCGACATCGGATCGTTGCGCAGCGCGTCTCTGTACGCCGAGACCGCGGCGAGGACCAATAAAACAGCAATACCAGCGAGTGCGTGCATGTCCATGGCGTTACCCTGTTTTCGAATGGTTTGAAATGAAGTTATCAGAAAAAAAACGGCAAATAATTGCCGCCGTTTCCAGCCGAATTAATTCGTTACCTTTCGAACAGACCCCGACGAGTTTTTTCCCGATCATGCGCAGTACGAGGTGTTTCCAGGCGGTTGCCGCGCATATTTTTCCATTATTTGCGGGACTAACATGGCACTCACGACACCTACTGAGTGAGCGCGTCCCAAAGGCGCCGTAGGCCCGGCATTGACCGGTCCCGCTTATATGAACGAAACATCGCGGACATGAGGTTTTTAATGAGCGACTCCTCCCTGCTCGATCCGGCGGCTTCTTCCCTGCAGTTATCGCCGGAGCGGGTAGCCACGGTCAGCGTGGAAGACAAGGACATCGCCATCAATGCGTGGCGCGGTTTCGCCGCGCTCCTGGTCGCGTATTTTCATTGCCGCCAGATCACGTGGATCGGCATCCAGCAGTTTCACAAGACGGCTGCAGGCTTCGATCTCAACACGCTTTTCAGCTATCTCACCTTTCCGATTGCGTGGGGCTCGGCCGGTGTGCCGATCTTCTTTGTGATCAGCGGCTACTGTATTCATCGTGGAACGGCGCGCAAGCTGCTCGCCAACCCGTCCGCACCCTTCGATACCGGCAATTTCCTCATGCGCCGGTTCGCGCGGATTTACCCGGTGCTGCTCGCGGCGCTCGTGCTGACGTATGTGCTCGATTCGTGGAGCCGCGGCTTTTCGCCGGTTAGCCCGAAGATCGGGACGCTTGACCTGCATTTGTTTATCGTCAATCTGCTTTCGCTGCAGGGTGTAGCAGGCGGGACATTCGGGTCGAACGGCGCGCTGTGGACGCTGTCGCTCGAGGTGCAGTTCTATCTTGTGTATCCGCTCTTGATTGCGCTACGCCGGCGGATCGGCATGAAGGCGGTGCTTGCGAGTGTGGGCG
>NZ_CAXTGZ010000231.1:0-8773 GCF_964243625.1 uncultured Caballeronia sp. | reverse complement strand
CTGAAACTTATCGGGCGCGAGCCAGCAGCACGCCTGCAACGAGCGCGAGGCCACCGACCAGGGCAATGGTCTGCCAGGGTTTTTCGTGAATATAGGTGTCCGCATCGGTCAGCGCTGCGTTGGCGCGGGCGCGTACTGCGTCTTGAGTGTCGTTCAAGCGGGCGCGCGCCGAATCCACGCTTTTGCTCAACTGGGTACGCAACGCGGCGACATCCGCCGATGTCCCTTCTGACAACGTTTCTTCAATCTCTGAAATCAGCGTGCGAAGTTCGCCGCCGATATCCTGCGCTGCGTCGCTGCTGTGCCGTGAAATCCGGCGAGCACGGCGGCTGGTTGAGTTCCATGAATCTCCGATGGCGTCTCGCGTATTGGGAAAGGCGTTCATAGGATCGCTCCGTCGATGGATGAATCGTGGATGGGCCGCAACCTTAAGTTGGCGGAAACGCTAGAGGTGAGCAAGTTGGATGCCGGTTCACTTGTCGGGTTCAACAATGCGCGCTGAAGCCTTGCCGCGCAAGGCGTCTGATCAATTGAAAAGAGGACGAAAGGGTAGAAAGTGCGCTGGCACCTGCCTGTTGACACAATATCCGGGTCATTTTTACAAGCCGATGAATACAAAGCGCCGCCGCGTTTCACCCGCGACGGCGCTTGTTTCTTGCTATTGCTTGCTATGGCTTCAACCCGGAGCGTCAGAACCGGTATCCAACGTTCAAATACGTCACGATCGGATTCAGCCTGAGCTTCGCCTCGGTCTTGACGGTCAGCGGTCCAACGGGCGTCTGGGCTTGCGTGGTCAGCTTGGCAGTGGCATGCAAGGGCACGAAGGAGAGTGAGAAGCCAGCGAACCAGTGTTCCGAAAACGAATAAGTAAGACCTGCATTAAACACGGGAGCCCAGGAACGATCCGTGGATACGTCGGTCGGACCATGCAGCACGTTGCTTTCAAATCCCGTGTTCGTGATCTTGGCGTCGGTGAACCACACCCGCGTTACGCCAATCCCCACGTACGGGCGCAGTTTGGCCTGTGGTTGCATGAAGTAATACTTCAGAAGAAACGTCGGACTCCATTGCTTGGCCGTTCCGATCGTGCCGTAACCGGAGTAACTCTTGTCACCCTTGAGATCGAACTTGGGCGGAATGCCGAGTACGAACTCGCCGGCGATATGGTCGGTGACGAAGTAGCCCGCAGTGAAACCTGCCGTATCACCATTCGAGAGGCTGGCGCCCGTGTTGGGCACCTCGATACCAACCGGCGATCCACCCACGCTGGTCTCCTTGAGCGGACCGCTGCTCGAGAGCGGTGCAAAGTGGAACCAGCCTGTGGTGAAGTAAAAAGTATTTGCCGACTGGGCATGTGCTGCGCCCGTGATGCAGGTAAATGCTGCAACCCCCGTCACTACCTGTTTTATTTTCATTGAGTGCTCCTCCGAGAAAGCACGCTAATTATGAACAGAACAATTGAAACAAACCACGTTTCACCGCAAAGCGTTTTCCCTAGGAGGAATGCCGGCTCCAAATGGGTTAGCGCTATACGTAAAACTGTCTCGTACACCTGAGTTCCCTCGTCGATGCGAATCGCCGGCATCTCAACGAAAAAATTCAAGGTGGCCCAGAATATCGTTTAGACGGACCCCCGGAGCGCCGCCGGAACTCCCCGAAACCGATCAACGCCCGACCAACGGAAAATCCAGAATGGCACGGCTTGCACGACTCTACGTTCCCGAACAGCCGCAGCACGTCATCTTGCGCGGTCTCGACCAGCAGCCCGCTTTCATCGATGCTCCGGACTACGAGCTTTTTATCGAATGTCTGCGCACGGCTTCCCGCGACCACAATCTCGCCATCCACGCCTACGCGCTCATGCCCGGCGCGGTGCACCTGCTCGTCACGCCCCGCGACGAAGCAAGTCTGCCCAAAGCGATGCAGGCGGTCGGCAGGCGCTACGTCGCGCACTTCAACCGACGGTACGCCCGTCGCGGCACGCTATGGGAGGGCCGCTACCGCGCAACGGTGATCGAAGGTGAAACCTACTTCCTGCTCGCAAGCCGCGTGGTCGAGATGGCGCCGGTGCAGGCGGGTCTCGCGGGCACGCCGCAAGACTACAAGTGGTCGAGCTACCGGCATCACATCGGCCTGACGCTCGACAGCCTGATCACCGACCATGCGCTTTTCTGGAAGCTCGGCAACACTCCGTTCGAGCGCCAGCGCGCTTATCTTGAGTTGTGCGAGCAACCGCTCGATGAACGCGAAGCCAACCGTCTCCTTCAAGCGACACTCAAGGGCTGGGTGCTCGGCAGCGATTCTTACCGCGAATGGGCGGCGCGCGCAGCCAACCGGCGCGTCTCGCCGCTGCCCCGTGGCCGGCCCCGCAAGATTCGCGAAACACCACAGACGCAATAACGGACGTTTGAGCAAGAACTGAAGAATGAACCAACGGCATGACGACAAAAATCGGCATGCCGTTTTATTTTCATCGAATTTGATATGACACCAATTAAATCAAGTTTTCATGCACCAACTCGATAATAGGTGCCAGATCATAGCGTTTTCATTGCCAACTGTTTGATTGATCGCGTATATTTCGTTTTCCGGCGGTTCGGGACGCATTGCGTCCGTTGTACGACCGGCTTCGTGTCGATCGTCAGGTTCCAGGTCTTGCCCTGACCGTGGCACGAGCAACGCATAAAGCATGTTCAACGGCCGCTCTCGGCCCCCCACAGAACACGGTGACCCATGAACGATCAATTGCCGCCGACTCTCGGTTCCGCTCCCGCCGCTCAGGGCATGTACGACCCTGAGAACGAACACGACTCGTGTGGCGTTGGCTTCGTTGCGCATATCAAAGGCAAGAAGCGCCACGAAATCATCCAGCAGGGTCTGAAGATCCTTGAAAACCTCGACCATCGGGGCGCTGTTGGCGCCGACAAGCTGATGGGCGACGGCGCGGGCATCCTGATCCAGATCCCCGACGGGTTTTATCGTGAGGAAATGGCGAAGCAGGGCGTGACGTTGCCGCCGGAAGGCGAGTACGGCGTCGGCATGATCTTTTTGCCGAAAGAACACGCATCGCGTCTGGCGTGCGAGCAGGAGCTCGAACGCACGGTGAAGGCGGAAGGCCAGATCGTGCTCGGCTGGCGTGATGTCCCCGTCGACGCCACGATGCCAATTTCGCCGACCGTGAAAGCAAGCGAACCGCTGATCCGGCAGATCTTCATCGGCCGCGGCAAGGACATTGTCGTGACCGACGCGCTCGAGCGGAAGCTGTACGTGATCCGCAAGACCGCCAGCCACCGCATCCAGGCGCTCAAGCTGAAGCACGGCAAGGAATACTTCGTGCCGTCGATGTCAGCGCGCACCATCGTCTACAAGGGCCTGTTGCTGGCCGGCCAGGTCGGCGTGTATTACCGCGACCTGCAGGACGACCGCACGGTGTCGGCGCTTGCGCTCGTGCACCAGCGTTTCTCCACGAACACGTTCCCTGCGTGGGAACTCGCGCACCCGTACCGCATGATTGCGCACAACGGTGAAATCAACACCGTGAAGGGCAACGTCAACTGGCTGAACGCGCGTACTGGCGCGATCGCCAGCTACGTGCTGGGCGACGACCTGCCGAAACTCTGGCCGCTGATCTACCCGGGCCAGTCGGACACGGCATCGTTCGATAACTGCCTCGAATTGCTCGTGATGGCGGGTTACCCGCTCGTCCACGCCATGATGATGATGATTCCCGAAGCCTGGGAACAGCACACGCTGATGGACGACAACCGTCGTGCGTTCTACGAATATCACGCGGCCATGATGGAGCCGTGGGACGGCCCCGCCGCAATCGCGTTCACCGATGGCCGCCAGATCGGCGCCACGCTCGACCGTAACGGCCTGCGTCCGGCGCGCTACGTGATCACGGACGACGACCTCGTCATCCTGGCATCGGAAGCGGGCGTGCTGCCTGTGCCGGAATCGAAGATCGTGAAGAAGTGGCGTCTGCAGCCGGGCAAGATGTTCCTGATCGACATGGAGCAAGGCCGGATCATCGACGACAAGGAACTCAAGGACAACCTCGCGAACGGCAAGCCGTACAAGAGCTGGATCGACGCTGTGCGCATCAAGCTCGACGAGATCGAACCTAAGGCGGAAGAAGTCGATACCCAGCGTCGCGAAGCCGCGGCTTTGCTGGATCGTCAGCAGGCGTTCGGCTACACGCAGGAAGACGTCAAGTTCCTGATGGCCCCCATGGCGCAACTGGGCGAAGAAGCCGTCGGTTCCATGGGCAACGACTCGCCGCTCGCGGTCATGTCCAACAAGAACAAGACGCTGTATCACTACTTCAAGCAGTTGTTCGCGCAAGTGACGAACCCGCCGATCGACCCGATCCGCGAGAACATGGTGATGTCGCTGGTGTCGTTCGTCGGCCCGAAGCCGAACTTGCTCGACACCACCAACATCAACCCCACGATGCGTCTCGAAGTCTCGCAGCCCGTGCTCGACTTCAAGGACATCGCGAAGATTCGCGCCATCGACAAATACACCGGCGGCAAGTTCAGCTCGTACGAACTGAGCATCTGCTATCCGGTCGTGTGGGGCAACGAAGGCGTTGAAGCACGCCTCGCCTCGCTGTGCGCGGAAGCCGTGGATGCAGTGAAGTCCGGCTACAACATGTTGATCGTGTCGGATCGCAAGATGGATCGCGACAATCTCGCCATTCCGGCGCTGCTCGCCACGTCCGCCATTCATACGCATCTCGTGCAGCATGGCCTGCGCACGAGCACGGGCCTGGTCGTGGAAACGGGATCGGCGCGCGAGACGCATCACTTTGCGTTGCTGGCTGCATACGGCGCGGAAGCCGTGCATCCGTACCTGGCGCTTGAAACGCTCGCGCAAATGGCCGAAGGCCTGAAAGGCGATCTTTCCGCCGACAAAGCCATCTACAACTACACGAAGGCCGTGGGCAAGGGCTTGTACAAGGTCATGTCGAAGATGGGCATCTCCACGTACATGTCGTACACGGGCGCGCAGATTTTCGAAGCCGTCGGTTTGTCGAGCGATCTGGTCGAGAAGTACTTCAAGGGCACGGCATCGAAGGTTGGCGGTATCAGCATCTTCGAAGTGGCCGAGGAAGCGATCCGTTTGCATCGTGAGGCGTTTGGCGAGAACCCGGTCCTCGCGACCATGCTCGATGCCGGCGGTGAATATGCGTATCGCGTGCGCGGTGAAGAGCACATGTGGACGCCGGATGCCATCGCCAAGCTGCAGCATTCCACGCGCAGCAATTCGTACCAGACGTACAAGGAATATGCGCACCTGATCAACGACCAGACGAAGCGTCACATGACGTTCCGTGGCCTGTTCGAGTTCAAGGTCGATCCCACCAAGGCGATTCCGCTCGATGAAGTGGAACCGGCGAAGGAAATCGTCAAGCGTTTTGCGACGGGCGCGATGTCGCTGGGTTCCATCAGCACGGAGGCGCACGCGACGCTGGCCGTGGCCATGAACCGTATCGGCGGGAAGTCGAACACGGGTGAAGGCGGCGAAGATGCAAACCGGTATCGCAACGAACTGCGCGGCATTCCGATCAAGAACGGCGACACCATGCGCTCGGTCATCGGCGACGAAGTCGTCACCGACATCCCGCTGAAGGATGGCGATTCGCTGCGCTCCAAGATCAAGCAGGTGGCGTCGGGACGTTTCGGCGTGACGGCCGAGTATCTGTCGTCGGCTGATCAGATCCAGATCAAGATGGCGCAGGGCGCGAAGCCGGGCGAAGGCGGACAACTGCCGGGCCACAAGGTCAGCGATTACATCGGCAAGTTGCGCTATTCGGTGCCGGGCGTGGGCCTGATCTCGCCGCCGCCGCACCACGATATCTATTCCATCGAAGACCTGGCGCAGCTCATTCACGATCTGAAGAACGTAAACTCGTCGTCGAGCGTGTCGGTGAAGCTCGTGTCGGAAGTGGGCGTTGGAACCGTCGCCGCCGGCGTTGCAAAGGCAAAGGCGGATCACGTCGTGATCGCAGGCCACGATGGCGGCACGGGCGCTTCGCCGTTGTCATCGCTCAAGCATGCGGGCACGCCGTGGGAACTGGGTCTGGCTGAAACGCAGCAGACGCTCGTGCTCAACCGTCTGCGCGGGCGTATCCGCGTGCAGGCCGACGGTCAGATGAAAACCGGCCGCGACGTGGTGATCGGTGCGCTGCTCGGCGCCGATGAATTCGGTTTCGCGACCGCGCCGCTCGTCGTGCAGGGTTGCATCATGATGCGCAAGTGTCACCTGAACACGTGCCCGGTCGGTGTTGCAACGCAAGATCCGGTGCTGCGCGCCAAGTTCACGGGACAGCCGGAACACGTCGTGAACTTCTTCTTTTTCATCGCGGAAGAAGTGCGGGAAATCATGGCGCAACTGGGCATCCGCAAGTTCGATGACCTGATCGGTCACGCCGAATTGCTCGATACGAAGAAGGGCGTCGAGCACTGGAAGGCGAAGGGTCTGGACTTCTCGAAGGTGTTCTATCAAGTACCGAACGACGGCAGCATCGCGACGAAGCACGTCGAGACGCAGGACCACGGTCTTGAGAAGGCGCTGGATCACGTGTTGATCGAGAAGTCGCGGGCCGCGATCGAGAAGGGCGAGCACGTCTCGTTCATCCAGCCGGTACGTAACGTGAACCGCACGGTCGGCGCAATGTTGTCGGGGCTCGTTGCGCGCAAGCACGGCCATGACGGTCTCGCCGATGACTCCATCCATATCCAGTTGAAGGGTACGGCTGGGCAAAGTTTCGGCGCGTTCCTGGCGAAGGGCATCACGCTGGATCTCGTCGGCGATGGCAACGACTACGTCGGCAAGGGTTTGTCGGGCGGCCGCATCATCATTCGCCCGACGAACGATTTCCGTGGCAAGTCGGAAGAAAACATCATCTGCGGCAACACGGTCCTGTACGGCGCGATTGAAGGTGAAGCGTATTTCCGCGGCGTCGCGGGCGAGCGTTTCGCCGTGCGTAACTCGGGCGCGACGGCGGTTGTCGAAGGCACGGGCGATCACGGTTGCGAATACATGACTGGCGGCACGGTTGTCGTGCTCGGAGAAACGGGGCGCAACTTCGCCGCGGGCATGTCGGGCGGCGTGGCGTTTGTCTTCGATCCGGACGGCACGTTCGGCGGCAAGGCCAACAAGGCGATGGTCGCGCTCGATCCGGTCCTGCAGCAAGCCGAACAGGAGCGTACGGTCGACCGCGCTTTGTGGCACACCGGCCAGACCGACGAAGCGTTGCTCAAGGGGCTGATCGAGCGGCACTTCCAGACCACCGGTTCGCCGCGCGCGAAGGCTTTGCTGGAGAACTGGGATGCGTCGCGCCGTCAGTTCGTGAAGGTCTTCCCGACGGAATACAAGCGGGCGCTCGGCGAGCTGGGCGCGAAGAAAGCGAAAGACGCGATCGCCGCCTGAGCTTTCTTAATCCTTAGTACGGCCCTTCGGCGCCAGACGCCGAGGGGTGGATCAACCCCCAATACAGAGAAAGAGAACCATATGGGCAAGGCAACCGGTTTTCTCGAGTTCGAGCGCCAGCATGAGACGTATGAAGCGCCGCTCGCCCGCGTCAAGCATTACAAGGAATTTGTTCACGCACTGTCGGACGAGAACGCGAAGATCCAGAGCGCGCGCTGCATGGATTGCGGCATTCCGTTCTGCAACAACGGCTGTCCGGTGAACAACATCATTCCGGATTTCAACGATCTGGTATTCCGTCAGGACTGGAAGTCGGCCATTGAAGTGCTGCATTCCACGAACAACTTTCCCGAGTTCACGGGCCGCATTTGCCCGGCGCCGTGCGAGTCGGCGTGCACGCTCGGTATCAATGACGATGCCGTCGGCATCAAGTCGATCGAACACGCGATCATCGATAAAGCCTGGACCGAAGGCTGGGTTGCACCTTTGCCGTCGAAGCACAAGACCGGCAAGAAGGTGGCCGTGGTTGGATCGGGTCCTGCGGGATTGGCCGCTGCGCAGCAACTTGCGCGCGCCGGTCACGAGGTGACGGTGTTCGAGAAGAACGATCGCATTGGCGGATTGCTGCGTTATGGCATTCCTGATTTCAAGCTGGAGAAATGGCTCATCGATCGCCGCATGCGCCAGATGGAAGCCGAAGGCGTGGCGTTCCGGACGAATGTGTTTATCGGCAAGGATCCGTTGCCGGGGCATATTGCGAACACGGCGCGTGAAACCATCACGCCCGACGAACTGCGCGAACAATTCGATGCCGTCGTCATTGCCGGCGGTTCCGAAACGCCGCGCGACCTGCCGGTGCCGGGTCGCGAAATGCAGGGCATCCATTACGCGATGGAATTCCTGCCGCTGCAGAACAAGGTCAACGCGGGCGATACGGTTGCCGATCAGTTGATTGCCAAGGGCAAGCATGTCGTGGTGATCGGCGGCGGCGATACGGGCTCGGACTGCGTGGGGACGTCGAACCGGCATGGCGCGAAGAGCGTGACGCAGTTCGAGTTGCTTTCGCAGCCGCCTGAAGTCGAGAACAAGCCGCTCGTCTGGCCGTACTGGCCGATCAAGTTGCGTACGTCGTCGTCGCATGATGAGGGTTGCGAGCGCGATTGGTCCGTGGCGACAAAGCGCTTCGAAGGCAAGAACGGCAAGGTCGAGAAGCTGATTGCCGTGCGCGTGGAATGGAAGGACGGGAAGATGCAGGAAGTGGCGGGATCGGAGTTCGAAATGAAAGCCGATCTGGTCCTGCTGGCCATGGGTTTCACGCAACCGGCGACGCCGGTGC